>CANJCM010000002.1 GCA_947472765.1 Opitutia bacterium | reverse complement strand
GCGCTCGTCACCGACAGCTTCGGCAATCTCGGCGTCTCGCCCAATGTCTCGGTGACGATTAACGCCGCTCCGTCCGTGGGTGTGACGAGCCCGTCCGCCGGCGCGAGCATCACGGTGAACACCGCGCAGACGATTACGGCGACGGCCGCCGCCTCGAATCCTGGCGCGACGATCACTAGCGTCCAATTCTATGTGAACGGAACCGCCCTGCTGGCGGCGCCCGGTGACACGACCTCGCCCTACAGCGCGCCTTGGACGCCGACGGCGACCGGCACGTACTCGCTGACGACCGTGGCCACGGACAGCGTGGGCACCCAAACGACCTCTCCGGCCGTGTCCGTCACGGTCGCGGCCGCGGGCGGCGGTGGCGGCGGATCGACCCCGCCGACGGTTTCAATTTCCGCGCCTTCGGCCGGCTCAAGCCTGCAGGTCAATACTTCGACCACGGTCGCGGCGACCGCGACGGCAGCCACCGGAGCAATTACCAACGTTCAGTTCTTCGCGAACGGCACGGCCATCGGCTCCACCAGCGCCTTCCCGTACATCACAACGTGGCGTCCGACGACCCCGGGCACATATGCCCTGACCGCCATCGCCACGGACAATCTGAGTGTCTCAACGACCTCGGCCGCGGTTTCCGTGACGGTGACGGCGGGCACGGGTCCGAGCGTGGCGATCAGTTCGCCCGCCACCGGATCGAGTGTGGTCGTGAACACGCCGCAGATCCTCGATGCCACGGCTTCGTCGGCCAGCGGCTTCATCGCGCAAGTGGCCTTCTTCATCAACGGCGTCCCGCTCTCCTCCGACACGACCTACCCGTACTCGGCGGCTTGGACGCCGATCGGCCTCGGCACGTATTCCATCACGGCCCGGGCGACGGACAACGTAGGCAATATCACGGAGTCGACGGCCGTGAGTCTCACCGTGGCGGCCTCCTCGGTCCCGACGGTGGCGGTTACCAACCCCGCCTCCGGCAGTTCCTTCACGGTCGGCGCGACGGTGAACCTGACTGCCGATGCCGAGGATGCGGACGGCACGATTTCTCTGGTCGAATTCCTCGTCAATGGAGTGCCGCTCGGGACCACGGATAACATCGCTCCGTATGCGGCCGCCTGGACGCCGCCGTCACAGGGCACGTTCTCCGTCACGGCCCGGGCGACCGACAACTCGGGTAACATCACCGTCAGCAATCCGATCACGGTGACGATCGGCGCCAATGCGCGCCCCACCGTGTCTCTCACAAGCCCGTCGACGGGTCTGACCTACAGCCTGGGCAACCAAGTGCTGGTGGCGGCCACCGCCAACGATGCGGACGGCTCGATCGCGAGCGTGCAGTTCTTTGCGAACGGCCTTCAGGTCGGAAGCAGCACCGCGGCGCCGTTCAACACGAGCTGGCGTCCGACCATCACGGGCAACTACAGCCTGACCGCGGTCGCGACGGACAATGCCGGCAACACCACCACGAGCTCGCCGGTGGCTGTCACCGTCACGTCGGTGGGCTCGCCCACGGTTGGAATCACGAATCCGGTCGTCGGAGCCTCCTATGTTTCCGGTAACACGATTCCGTTCGTCGCGGTACCGTCCGGCGGCAACGGCCCGATCGTGCAGGTCCAGTTCTTCGTCAACGGCACACCGGTCGGCTCGGATTCGACGCAGCCGTACGCCGCTTCCTGGACCCCGAATGCTCCTGGTACCTATAGCCTCACGGCCGTCGCCACGGATAGCGCGGGCATTTCCGCCAATTCGTCGGCGCTCAGCGTCACGATCACTGGCAACGCCGCGCCTTCCGTTGCCATCACGAGCCCGCCGAGCGGGACCAGTGTGGTGGGCGGCTCGGTTGTTACCTTGACCGCCAACGCTGCCGATGCCGATGGCACGATCGCTTCGGTTCAGTTCATCGCCAACGGCAACACCGTCGCCTCGGCGACTTCGGCTCCGTTCACCGGCAGCTGGAGTCCGAGCGCGGCTGGAAGCTATGTGGTCACCGCGCAGGCGACCGACAACTCCGGCAACGTGACGAACTCAGCGGGAATTATCGTCACCGTGGCGGCCAATCAGGCGCCGACGGTCGCCCTGACCTCTCCCGGAAACGGATCTTCGGCGCGGGTCGGTGCTGGCGTGAGTCTTTCCGCCACGGCAGGCGACGCCGACGGAACCATCACGTCGGTGCAGTTCTTCGCGAACGGCCTTTCGGTAGGCACCGACAACACTCCGCCTTACACGGCCCAATGGACTCCCGGCGCCGAAGGTATTTACCGCCTGACCGCGACCGCCCTCGACAATTCGGGCACGGCGACCCCCTCCTCGACCATCACGGTGGTGGCCGTCTCGGGATCCTCGGGTGATCGGGTCTACACGGGGACGTTCTTCGGATTGAATGAGACCGGTCGTTTCGCGCTGCTGGCCAGCGGCCAGACCGCGAACTTCATCGGCTACTCCACTGCGGGCGGCACCAAGGTTTATTCCTACTCCGGCATTCCGCTGGATTCCGCGGGCGGATTCAGCCTCACGGATTCCACCGGCCGGGTGCTTCTTTCCGGCGGCGTCAGCGACACCGGTGCCACCATCAGTCGCATCGACGGCAATCTGACGGTGCTCATTGGCTCGGTGACTTCGAGCGCCGGCAGTTCGGTCCCGGCTGGGCTCTACTCGGGCAACATCGCCGGCAAGGCGGCCAGCCAGATCTCGGCCATTGTCGGTGCCGACGGCTCGATCATGATTTACGCTGCGGACGGCACGACCCGCGCCGCGGGCTCCGGATCGGTGACCTCCACCGGCGCTTTCACCAATGTGGCCGCGACTTCGGGTGGAGTGTTTACCGGTCGGGTGGATCCGGCCTCCGGCTTCCTCACCGGCTCGTTGAGTGGCGCGAGCGGCGGCAGCTTCTCCGGCGGCCTCGCCTCCGGTGTTTCGTTCAGCGACGGTTTCCTCCGGAACCTCTCGTCGCGCGGACGCGTGGGAGCCGGCTTCGATGCCCTGACCGCAGGGTTCTACGTCGCGGGCAACACGCCGAAACAAGTGATGATTCGCGCGATTGGACCTTCGCTGGCGGCGTACGGCGTCTCCAGTCCGCTGAGCGATCCGTTGCTCACCGTCTACAATTCCCAGGGCGTCGTCGTTTACAGCAACAACGACTGGCTCGGGGCTCCGGCGGTCGTGACCGCTTCGGCCGCGGTGGGTGCGTTTCCGCTGCTCTCGACCAGCCGTGACTCGGTCGTCCTCGCAACGCTCGCTCCGGGAGCCTACACGACGCAGGTGACGATTGCGACGGGCGGCGCCGGGATCGGCCTCGTGGAAATCTACGATGTCGATCAGCAGGCTGCCTACTCCACGCAGAAGGTGGTTAATCTCTCCACCCGCGGTCTCGTCGGTCCCGATCAGGATCAGTTGAGCGCCGGCTTCATGGTCAGCGGCAACACGCCGAAGAAGGTGCTCATTCGAGCCGCGGGCCCTGGCCTCGGAGCGGTGGCTCCGGTGCTGGCCGCCAACGTCCTGGGCGATCCGATGCTTCGTCTCCTCCGAATCAACGCGGACGGCACGCTGACCACGGTGCGCGAGAATGACTCGTGGGAAGTGGGCAACGACGGAGCGATGGTGAATGCCGCGGCGGTGAAGTCCGGGGCTTTCCCGTTCATCGCGGGCAGCAAGGATGCCGCGCTTCTCATCACGATTCCGCCCGGCGCCTACATCGCCTTGGTCAGCGGCCCCGGAACTTCCACCGGCCTTGCGCTGGTTGAAGTGTACGAGGTGCCCTGACGATTACCAGAGGCCGCCCATAAAACCGGCGGCCGCCTTGACGGCCACGACGCCCAGATTCTTGGCGGCGTGGCCGGCAAAGCACGGGAGGAGCGAGCGACGGGGGTTCCAGCCGCCCAGCCGCAGCGCGTAAAGCCACAGCGAGGTCGCGAAAACAATCGCGGCGCTGAACCAGCCTTTGACGGAGAGCGTCAACGCGAATCCGGCGTCGTCCCATCGCCACAGGAATGGATGCAGGAGCGCAAAGACGACCGACGCACCGATCGCGGCGAACCACATCATCCGCCGGCCCCGGTCTTCGACGACGAGCCAGCCCCGGAACATCGTCTCCTCGATGATGGGCGCGGCCGTGATCGAATACGCGGCGGCGAGCCAGGTCATGGTGGATTGCTGGCTGGCCACGCCGAGCAGGTGCTCGCCGACGGTTTCAATGGCCAGCAGGACGGCCGATCCGCCGATGGCGATGGCCACCAACTTCGGCGGGGCCGGAGTGGCGCCGGGCAACGCCTGCGGGGAAGGCTGGCCGGACCGATCACGGGCGCGGTCCTGCAGCCAGAGACGTGCGAGATAAATTCCGGCCACGAGGGCGAGGAGGACAACAGCGGGATGGGTCATCGAAAGACTATTGGTTCGTCATTTCCGATTTCGCGCCCAACGTCGAGGCAACCATGAACAGCGTCCGTCCGTCCCTCGGCGAGCCGACCGTGACTCCCTTGCCGGAGAAAAGTGCTGGGGCCGCGGCGGTGCACCCGTTCGCGGGAGTCTTCACCCGGCTCGCGCCGCACCTCAGCGAGCTCGACACCTTCCTGCATGCCCAATTGGCCGCTTTCGAACCGGAGATTCGATCGATGGCCGACTATTGCATCGACACCTCCGGCAAGCGCATCCGCCCGGCCCTTGTTTTTCTGAGTGGCTGGCGCGCGTCCGGTGAGATTCGGCCTGACTTGGTGCGGCTGGCGGCGGTGGTCGAACTCGTGCACCTCGCGACACTCGTCCACGACGATATCATGGACCAAGCGGACGTCCGGCGCAGCCGGCGCACGGCGGCCCGCGAATTCGGTCCGAATGCCGCGGTGCTGCTCGGTGATGCGCTTTTTGCCCACGCCCTGCACCTGGCGACGCAGTTTCCGACCACCGAGGTCTGCGCCGCCGTCTCGGAATCAACCCGCCGCGTCTGCGCCGGCGAGATCGTCCAGACCCTGCGCCGGGGTTCGATGAACATCACCCGGGCCGACTATCAGCGGATCGTCGACTTGAAGACGGCCGAGCTGTTTCGCGTCTCCTGCTTTTTGGGGACGCGGCTCGGCGGCTACGCCGACGCCTACGTGGCCGCCGCGAGCCGGTTCGGCCGGCACCTGGGCATCGCGTATCAGATTTACGACGACCTCGTGGACTTCTTCGGGGACGAGGCGCGGATTGGAAAGACGCTCGGCACGGATCTCGCCAGCGGCAAACTGACCCTGCCTTTGTTGGTGCTGCTGGAGCGGCTATCGCCCGCGGAAGCGGCCAATTTGCGCGCTGAGGTGAGCGGCGAGCGCCCGCCTGATGCGCCCCTGCGCCTGCGGCAGATGCGGGAGTCGGGGGTCTTCGACGCGGTGGCCGAGGCGGTCTACGCGGAGGTGGTGGTTGCCCGTGGGGCGCTGGCACCCTGGGCGGCGGAGCCGCCGACCGGTCTGTTGCTGAACTTGTGTGACTTGCTCGAGGCCCAGGTCGCAAGTTTGCAGCGGCCCGGGTGACTACCTGCCGAAAATTCCAGTTGCTCCGATCGGAATCACGGCGTTTCTTGGCGGCGTGACCGAAGCGACCAAAGTTCTCGGCAAGGCGCTGGTGGCTTCTCCCGAGCGGCGGCAGGAAGCCGACGCGGACGTCGAGATCGTCCGTCAGGTCCAGGCGGGCGATGTGGCCGCCTTCGATCGCCTGATTACCAAGTATCGCGAGCGGGTTTACGGTATCGTCTACAATATGACGTCCAACCGCGAGGATGCCGCGGATTTGACCCAGGATGCGTTCATCAAGGCTTTCCAGTCGATCCATCGGTTCGGTGGCCAGTCGTCGTTTTTCACGTGGCTCTACCGCATTGCCGTCAATTCGACCCTGAGCCATCTGCGCAAAACACGGCTCCGTTCGTTCTTCAGTCTCGAATCCATTGATTCGGAGGAACCGATCTCGAAGGAAATCATTGCGGCTCTGACAGATAAGACTGGGGCGGAGCGCGATACCTTTGTTCGCGAGCTTCAGGAAAAATTGAACGACGCGATGCTCAAATTGTCTATCAAGCATCGTACCGTGGTGACTCTTTTTGAAATCGAAGGCCTCAGCCACCAGGAAATCGCTGAAGTCATGGAGTGCTCAGTCGGCACCGTCCGGTCCCGCCTCCACTACGCGAAGCAACTTTTACAGGCTGAAATGCAGCCCTACATGAATCGATGATGAAGCAGGATGGAAAGCCCCCCGTAACGCTCGAGGATTTGCTGCGCCTGAAGCGCGCTGAGCGTCCCGCCGCAGAATTCTGGCAGCGTTTTGATCGTGAACTGCGTACGAAGCAGTTGGCGGCCTTGGTGGAACGGAAGCCATGGTGGAAGCGCGTCCCGCAACTGATTGCCGGGATAGCCCGCCGCCCGTTGCCCTTGGGTGCCACGGCTGTGCTGGTTTTGAGTTTCGTGACCTTTCGCGAGTACCGCGTTCCGGCCCCAGGATCAGATTTGGTCCTGGCTGCGGTGCAGTCTCCAGCGGCCCAGGTTGCTGCGAACACGTCGATGCAGATTGAGCCCGCTGGCCCGCTCTCCGTCGATGCGGCCGTCTTGCCGGTCTACGACGCGCGCGAGAACGAAGCGGCAACGACCGTTGCGGTCGCCTCAGTGGAGCCCTCGGTTCCGGTGGAGCTTTCCCCGCGGCGCGTTTCCCTGCTCGGTTCCATGAGCGATTCACAGGCGTCGGATCGTATCGCCGCCAATCTCGCGGCAGTCCAGGCGGCCGAGCCTGCCGTCACCCGCAGTCTTTTGGGCGGCACGCGTGGTTTTGAAACTCGTGCCCTCCCGGCCCGCACGCCGGCGGTTGATCCGCTGGCGCAGATGACCCATCCGAGCGAAGCCCGCCGCGCGCGGATTCAATCGGCCATGGCGATGATGAGTTCCCTGGAGCGTCCCTCACGCACGGCGACTCGCGTCACCAGCCAGATCTCCAACGAGCGCCTCTACGACCAAAATCACCGCCTCGAAGGCAGCGGGAATCAGCTCTCCTTCAAGTTCTGATCGGCGCGACCACGCGACCCCGGTTTCGGCCCCGCTCCGGCGGGGCTTTTTTATTTCCCAAACTTCGGTATGCTGCGCCATGCGACTGGAACGGGATTCAATGGGTGAAGTGCCGGTGCCCGACGGTGCGCTCTATGGCGCGAGTACGCAGCGAGCCGTCCTGAACTTTCCCATCAGCGGTCGGCCACTGCCCGCGCCGTTCATTCGCACTCTGGGCTTGATCAAGCTCGCGTGTGCCCGGGCCAATGAGGAACTCGGTCTGTTGCCAGAGGACAAGAGCCGGCTGATCCAGCAGGCCGCGCGCGAAGTCGCCGCGGGAGAGCATCTCGCGCAGTTTCCCGATCGACGTCTTTCAAACCGGTTCGGGGACCTCGACGAATACGAACGCGAATGAGGTTATCGCGAACCGGGTTTCTCAGATCTCCGGCGAACCGATCGGCTCGAAGCGCCCGGTTCATCCCAACGACGACGTGAACCTCGGACAATCGTCCAACGACGTCATTCCCTCGGTGCTCCATGTCAGCGTCGCGCTCGCCCTCGGCTACGATGTCGCGGCCGGGGTGGCGAAGGAAGCGCACGCCACGGGACGCACGTTGCGCGAGGTCGTGCTGGCGCGCGGACTGCTCGATGAAGCGACCGTCAGCCGCCTGTTGGATGCGGTTGCGATGACGCGGCCGGGCCTCACGGGTGCCCGTGGTGGCGACTGAAGTTTTTATGGGCGTCCAGCAAAAGACCCTGACGATCCGCACTCCCGGACGCGGCACCCACGAGATCACTGAGGCGGTGGCGCGAGAGGTGACTCGTTCCGGATTCGGCTCGGGGGTTGTCACCATCTTCTGCCAGCACACGAGTTGCTCGCTCGTGATCATGGAGAACGCGGATCCTTCCGCGCGCCACGATCTCGAGCGCTGGCTCGATCGCCTCGTCCCGGAAAACGATCCGCACTTCGTGCACACGGCGGAAGGTCCCGACGACATGCCGAGTCACATCAAGATGGCCCTGACGCGCACGAGCGAGCAGGTGCCGTTCGCCGACGGCCGGCTGCTGCTGGGCACGTGGCAGGGCATTTTCCTCTGGGAACATCGTCGTGTCAGTCACACGCGAAACATTGTCGTGACGGTGATGGGATAGGGGGGCCTATTCAGCGGTCGCATGGCAGTCGGACTTTCGGCCACCAGGTAGTTGCCGTCGGTTTGGGTAGCCCTGCCCGTGAGGGCAGGGACCTCTTCACCTCTTCGCTCAATGCAGTCCCGCCGCTCACGAGACTGGGTGAATACCCTGTCATTCCGAGCGCAGCGACAGGCTTGGTCATCCAGGGCGGGACCTCCCTCGAGAGCATGGATTCTTCGCTGCGCTCAGAATGACATGAGGGGGTGTTTTTGACTCTTCACATGGGCTCTCACGCACGCGGCCGCCGAAATTCCGCTTGCGTGGGAATACTACGATCCGTTTTCTCCGCCCAACTTCAACCCGGAGCGCACCATGACAAATTCCCAAGCCTATATTACCAACACCAAGCGGTGGGCTGGGGATTTGAATCACGTCCGGTGACAAATCCAGCCCGCCATCGAGCGGGCTGTGGCGAAGTAGATTCGGCTGGTCCACCCGCTCTTCCCTGAGCGGGTTTTTCGTTTTTCTGCCTTCGGACACTCCGTCCCCGACGTCTATTTCTTTCATGACATCCCAGTTTCAAAGTCTTTGGCGACTGCTGCGCGGCCACCGGCTGCGCTACGGTCTGGCCTTGGGCTGCCTGCTGCTGGCGACGTTGCTGAACTACGGCGTGCCTCTGGTCGGCACGGTCACGATCGACTATGCTGTCGCGGGCAAGACCGTGGACGATTCCACGCCCTGGCTGATTAAACTCTTCCTCTCGATCTTCGGGGGACCCGAGCACCTCCGCGCCGCCCTCTGGCTCGCGCCGGTCGCGATGCTTGGGCTCAGCTTGATCGGCGGCGTGTGCAGCTATCTGAAGGGCTGGCTCGTGTCGCTCGCCAGCGACGGCATCGCCCGCCGGTTGAAGAATGAACTCTATGACCACCTGAATCGGCTCCCGGCCCGTTACCACGATCGCACCGACACCGGCGATTTGGTGCAGCGTTGCACCAGTGACGTGGAGACGACGCGCCAGTTTCTGGCGAGCCAGCTCATGGAAATCGGCAACGCCCTCGTGCTTGCCGGCGTCGCCGTGCCCTTGCTGCTGACGTTGAGCCCCTCCATGACGGCCGTTTCGTTCGCCTTAATCCCGCCCCTCGTGGGCTACGGCTATTTCTATTTTCGTCGGGTGAAGCATGTTTTCCGTCAGGTCGACGAGGCGGAAGGCGCGCTGACCGCAGTCATCCAGGGAAATCTTACCGGCATCCGGGTCGTGCGTGCCTTTGCGCGGCAGGATTTCGAACGCGAGAAGTTCGCCGGCCCCAATGCGAATTACCGCGATCGGAGCCTGCGGCTGCTGCGGTTGCTGTCGTGGTACTGGTCGGTGAGCGACCTGGTGGCGCTCAGCCAGCTCGGACTCACGCTCATGGTGGGTGCGCACTGGGTGACGACGGGTGAGATCACGGTCGGCGTGCTCTTCGCGTTCCTGTCCTACCTCGCGATCCTGCTGTGGCCGGTGCGCCAGATGGGTCGCGTGCTCACGGACCTGGGCAAGACCTCGATCGCGTTGGGCCGAATTGGCGAAATTCTGGCAGTCGAACGCGAACCCGAGGTGAACGTCGGCTCGAACGAGCCCCCGCCTGCGGCCTTCACGGGCACGATCGCGGTGCGCAACCTTCGCTTCAGTCACGGCGGCGACCTGGCCGCCTTGAACGGGCTCTCGTTCGAGGTGGCGCCGGGCGAGACGCTCGCGGTGCTCGGACCCTCCGGTTCGGGCAAAAGCACGCTCATGCATCTGCTGCTCCGGCTCTACGATTACACGGAGGGCGAGATCTTCTTCGACGGGCGGGAACTCCGGACGCTACCGCGCACCTGGATCCGCGCGCAGGCGGGCGTCGTGATGCAGGAGCCGTTTCTCTTCTCCCGCACGCTGAAGGAAAATCTCCGCTTTGGCCGCGGCGATGCACCCGACCATGAAATCGAGGAGGCGGCGCGCGTCGCGTGCATCCACGATACGATCACGACCTTTGAACAGGGCTACGACACGCTGATCGGCGAGCGCGGCATCACCCTCTCAGGTGGACAACGGCAGCGCGTCGCGATCGCCCGGGCCATTCTGAAACGCCCGCCCTTGCTGGTGCTCGACGACGCGCTGAGCGCGGTCGACGGCGAAACCGAAAGTCTCATCCTCGATGCCCTGCGGCAGCGTCGCGGTCGGGCGACCACGCTCGTGATCGCACACCGGCTCTCGACGCTGGCGCAAGCGGATCGGGTTCTCGTGCTCGATCACGGACGAATCATCCAGTCCGGCCGCCACGCCGAATTGATCAAGGAGCCCGGCATGTACCGCCGGCTCTGGGAAATCCAGACGAACGTCGAAGCCGAGCTGCTCTCCGCCACGGAGGCGAAACTCCCGGTGAGTCCGGCCGGCCAACCGTAATTCCATCATGTCCGCCGTTCACCTCCAGGAAGACGAATTCCGCGCCCGGCTCGATGCCGGGTTGTGGTGGAAGATCTTTCGCCGGGCGCTTCACCTGCGCCGGTATCTCGTGCCGTTGTTCATCGCCGCGGTTGTGCTCGCGGCCTGTGACGCCGCCTTCGCCCATGTCACCCGCTGGGTCATCGACGGCGTCATGCGCGACGGCGTGAATGCCGCTTTCACCCGCTATATCGCAGTCTACGCCGGTCTGACCCTCACGCTTTGCACGGGCGTTTGGATTTTCATCGAGATGGCGGGCAACATCGCCAACCGACTCGCGCATGACATCCGGCGAGAGGGCTTTGATCGCCTGCAGCAGCTCGAGTTCGCGTTCTTCGACACCCGGCCGGTGGGCTGGCTGATCACGCGGCTGACGAGTGACTGCGATCGTCTGGCGCGAATCATTGCCTGGGGTTTCCTCGATATTGTCTGGGGTGTGACCTACCTGCTCATGATCGCGGTGAGCCTGCTCGTGATGAACTGGCGACTCGGACTGATCGTCCTCGCGGTCGTGCCGCCGCTCGCGATCGTGTCGCGGCTCTTCCAGCGGCGAATGCTTCTCAGTGCGCGCGAAATCCGGAAGCACAACTCCCAGATTACGGCCGCGTTCAACGAATCCATCCAAGGCGTGCGCACCACGAAGACCTTCGTGCGCGAGCGGGAGAACCTCGGCGAATTCGAGCATCGCTCCGAAAAGATGTTCGACGCGGCTGTCCTCAACGCGCGGCAGAATGCGATGTATTTTCCGATTGTGACGACGCTCGGCAGCGCGGCCGCGGGCATCGCGCTGTGGCAGGGCGGCTGGCTGGCGATCAACGAGGCACTGACGCTCGGGACGCTGGTGGCCTTCATCAATTTCGCCGGCCAGTTCTTCCAGCCGATCAACCAACTCGCTTTAAAGCTGACCGAGATGCAGGGCGCGCAGGCCGCGGGCGAGCGGGTCATGGGCCTGCTGGCAACCGAGCCGGCCATCAAGGACAGCGCCGTCGTGCAGGACCGAATCGCGGCGGTGAGGGCGAGCGGCGATGCGACCCAGGCGTTGGACGGACAGGATCCGGAAATCGAGACGGTCGAGTTTAACGACGTGTCGTTTCGTTACGCGACCGGGCCCGCCGTGTTGTCGAATTTCAATCTCACCGTTCGCGCCGGTGAGACCATCGCGCTGGTCGGTCCCTCGGGCGGCGGCAAAAGCACGATCGTATCACTCGCCTGCCGGTTCTATGAGCCGACCTCCGGCAGCATCCGGATCAACGGCGTCGACTACCGCGAGCGCTCCCTCGCCTGGCTCCAGTCCCAGCTCGGGATCGTTCTGCAGACTCCGCATCTCTTCAAGGGCACCGTGCGTGAAAATATCCGCTACGGCCGACTCGAAGCCACCGACGCCGAGGTCGAGGCGGCCGCGCGGCGCGTGAACGCGCATGAATTCATCATGCGCCTCGAGCAGGGTTACGACACGCCGGTGGGCGAGGGCGGCAATCGTCTCTCCAGCGGTCAGCGGCAGTTGCTCTCCTTCGCCCGGGCGCTGCTGGCAGATCCGCAGATCTTCATCATGGACGAGGCCACCTCCTCCATCGACACGGAGACGGAGCAACTCATTCAGGAGGGACTCGAGGCCATCTTCGCGGGGCGCATCAGCTTCGTAATCGCCCACCGTCTCTCCACGATTCGCCGGGCCGACCGGATTCTCGTGATCACGGGCGGACGAATCGAGGAATGCGGCACGCACGCCGAACTCATCCGGCGGCGCGGGCACTACCACGAACTCTACACGAGCCAGTTTCGCCGTGAGCGCGAGGAAGCGGTGCTGGAGCAGTCAGGGTCGTAGCCGGTCCGGGTTCCCGGTCCAGGCGCCGTCGTCATCTATGACCTGAATTTCGAAGTTGTCTTCGTAGCCCGCTGCGTGAGCAGCGGGACGGCTTGAGGCGAAGCGATCAAGAAGTCCCTGTCCTCACGGACGGGGCCACGCCAATCCGTTTAACTCCGGAACCCAGGTATTAGATGAAAACCTCAGACGAACGTGTCCATGAACTGGCTCACCGGCATCTTCTCGAGCGCGGTGCGATCTTCGAAGAGTGCGAGCAACTGGCTGGCTTTCTCGGCGCCATAGTGGCCGGCGAATGCCGCGAGAGCCTTCTGCTTGAGGACCGGAATACCCTCGGCCCGCCGGCGGCGGTGTCCAATGGGGAAGTGCACCTCGATTCGTTCGGTGGAAGTGCCGTCGCGGAAGAACACCTTCACGGCATTCGCGATCGAGCGCTGTTCGGCATCGAGGTAGCTGCGGGAGTACGTCTTCTCCTCGGTCACCACCATTTTGGCCCGGAGCGCGTCAATCCGCGGATCGGCGGCCACGGCATCTTCGTAATGCTCTGCCGTCAGAGTCCCGTGGATCATTCCGATGGCGGTCATGTACTGCAGACAATGATCGCGGTCGGCCGGGTTATGCAGCGGACCCGACTTGTCGATGATCCGAATGGCGGATTCATGCGTCGTGATCTCGATGCGCGTAATCGCGTCGAGCCGATCGCGCACCAGCGGATGCAACCGCACCGCGCATTCGACCGCCGTCTGGGCGTGGAACTCCGCCGGGAACGAAATCTTGAACAGGATTTGCTCCATCACGTAGCTGCCGAGCGGGCGGCCGAGTTTAAGTGCCTGGCCCTTGAAGGCGACGTCCTGAAATCCCCACGTCTTCGCCGTCAGCGCGGAAGGATAACCCATCTCGCCGGTCATCGCGATCAGCGCGAGTCGCACGGCCCGGCTGGTGGCGTCGCCAGCCGCCCAGGACTTGCGTGAACCGGTATTTGGCGCGTGCCGGTAGGTGCGGAGGGCAGAGCCGTCGAGCCACGCGTGGGAAAGTGCGTTGATGATTTGATCGCGCGTCCCGCCGAGCAGCGCGGTGGAGACGGCGGTCGATGCGACGCGCACAAGGAGCACATGATCCAGCCCCACGCGGTTGAACGAGTTCTCGAGCGCGAGCACGCCCTGAATCTCGTGAGCCTTCACCATGGCGAGCAGCACATCCGCCATCGTGAGCGGAGCGGTGCGCTTCCCGAGGGGGGAATTGAACGCGCAAGGTTCGGCCCCTGTAGCCGTCGTGCGACTCAGCCAGTCGGTCACGGCGAGGATGGCGCCAAGGTTGTCCGAGGGATGGCCCCATTCCGCGGCGAGCCACGTGTCGTTGAAGTCGAGCCAGCGAACGACGGTGCCGATGTTGAAGGCCGCCTGGACGGGATCGAGTTCGTGGGGGGTGCCGGGCACTCTCGCGCCGGGACGGAGCGTTGCGCCCGGGACGATTGGGCCGAGCAGCTTTGTGCAGGCCGGATAGGCGAGGGCCAGGATGCCGCAGGCGAGCGTGTCAGCGAGGCACCACCGGGCCGTGTCGAGGGCCTCGGTGCTCGGCGTGCGGTAGTTGAGCGCGTAGTCGGCGAGCTCGGTCAGCAAGGCATCAGATGGCGGGCGAACGTTGGAGATGGCGGAGGACACGATGGTGAATGCCAAATGCCGATTGGAGAATGGCGAGTGGGAAAGGCGGACTTCGGACTACATGCAATCAGCCGGCTCCGCCAAGATCGAGATGCCTCCCCACTCAGCGCCCAGAACCCAAAACGCAAAACGCAGAACCCCAAACTCCAAACCCCAAACTCCAAACACAGTTCTGCTACCGCTGGTCCAGCGGCACGAAGGGCCGTTCCTCCGGACCGGTGTAGTTGGCGCTCGGCCGGATGATCTTTCCGTCCTCGCGCTGTTCGAGCACGTGGGCGCACCAGCCGGCGGTGCGGGCCATGACGAAGAGCGGGGTGAACATCGAAGTCGGCACGCCCATCATGTCGTAGGCCGGAGCGCTGAACCAATCGAGGTTCGGGAACATTTTCTTCAGCTCCCACATGACGGTTTCGATCCGCTCGCAGATCGCGAAGAGCTCCGTGCGACCGCTGTCGACGCACAGTTCGCGGGCAATCTCCTTGATGATCGCATTGCGGGGATCGCTGATCGTGTAAACGGGATGGCCGAATCCGATCACGATCTCGCGGCGGGCCACTCGCGCCCGAATGTCGGCCTCCGCCTCATCGGCCGAACGATAGCGCAACTGGATTTCGTGGGCGACTTCGTTGGCCCCACCGTGCTTCGGGCCGCGCAAGGCGCCGATCGCGCCCGTGACGCAGGAGTACATTCCGGAACCGGTGCCCGCGATGACCCGGGCGGTGAAGGTCGAGGCGTTGAACTCGTGCTCGGCGTAGAGAATCAGCGACCGGTCGAGAGCGCGGGTGTGCAGGACTGACGGTGTGCGTTGGTGCAGCAGCCGGAGGATGTGGCCGGCGAGGGACGGTTCGTCGGATTCGACCTCGATCCGCCGACCGCTGGTCGCGAAGTGATGCCAGTAGAACAGCATCGCGGGCATCGAGGCCACGAGACGGTCCGCGATTTCCCGCGCCGCCACGAAGTCCGTCGGCATCGCACTGCCCGCCGGCGCTTGCTCCGGGTGAATCGCGCCGATGGCCGAGCAACCGGTGCGCAGGACGCCCATCGGATGGGAACTGGCTGGAAGCTGTTCGAGGATGGCGCGCAACGGGGCGGACAATCCGCGAAACGACATGAGCCGCGTGCGATAGGCTTCGAGTTCGGCGCGATTCGGCAGATGGCCGTGAATCAGCAGATGGGCGACCTCCTCATAGGTGGCCTGGCTGGCCAGGTCGTTGATGTCGTAGCCGCGATAATGGAGATCGTTCCCGCTGTGGCCGACCGTGCAGATGGCGGTGTTGCCGGCCGGGACGCCGGAGAGGGCGACGGACTTTTTCACCTTCGCCGGATTTGGTGTGACGTTCGACATGGTCGGTGGGGGTTCGGCGAATCGCGGGTCGGACTCGTCAGGGTTGGGCCTTGAAGAGCTGGTCGAGCTTCTGCTCGTACGCTTCGTAGCCAAGGACGTCGTAAAGTTCGGTGCGCGTTTGCATGCGATCGACCACGCCCTTCGCCGTGCCGTCGCGCCGCAACGCCGCGTAGGTGTCGCGGGCCGCGGCATTCATCGCGCGAAACGCCGACAGCGGATAAAGCGCCATGGCGATCCCGGCGGCGCGCAGTTCCTCGACGGTGAACAAGGGCGTGCGACCGAACTCCGTGATGTTCGCCAGTACCGGGACCTTCACCGACCCCGTGAACAGCCGGTAATCCGCCAGGCTCGTGAGGGCCTCGGCAAAAATCATGTCGGCGCCGGCGGCGATGTAGGCTTGCGCGCGGGCGATCGCGGCCGGCACGCCCTCGTTGGCCGCGGCGTCGGTCCGCGCCATGATGACGAAATCCGGATCGTGCTTCGCGTCGACGGCGGCGCGCAGACGATCGCACATCTCGGAGGTGCTCACGAGTTCCTTGCCGGGCCGGTGTCCGCAGCGTTTGGCGGCAACTTGATCCTCGAGATGCACGGCCGCCACGCCCGCCCGGCCGAGTTCCCGGATGGTGCGGGCGATGTTGAAGGCGTGGCCCCAACCCGTGTCGATGTCCACGAGCAGCGGCAGATCCACCCGGCTCGTGATCCGACGCGCATCCGTGAGGACGTCATCCAGCGACGTCATTCCAAGATCTGGAAGGCCGAGGGAGGCATTGGCCACGCCCGCCCCGGAGAGGTACAACGCTTGAAACCCGGCCCGTTGGGCGAGCAACGCGGCGTACGCGTTGATCACGCCCGCAATCTGCAGGGGGCGTTCGGCGGCCAGCGCGGCGCGGAAACGCGCGCCCGGAGTGGGGTAGAGACTCACGCGCTCAAGTTGAAACGCGCCTCTGGCGGTGTCGAGCCGGAGCCATGCCGTGGAATGTAGGGCCGGCGCTCGTCGCCGGGCCGCTTCGCGACTGGAGGACGTAGCCTGGCGACGAGCGCCAGCCCTACCCCTCTCGGTAACTCTCCGCTTCCTCGTGCTCGTTATCATAGTCTTGCTCGTTCGAGCACGAGCAAGATTACCATTAGCTTGGATTCGGAAGTTGATTGGCTCGGTGTGGCCCTGTCCGTGAGGACAGGGATTTCTCGATCGCTCTGCATGAAGTCGTCCCGCTGCTCACGCAGCGGGCTACGACGCCAACTTCGGAATCCAAGGTTGGAGTGACGTTCGCGAAACGTCTCCCCTGCATGGTTCCGTGACGAGGGTGCTTACGGGCGGGATGTTCCTCGGGCACCGAACCGCCGCAGCACGGGCCGGAGCGGAAAGTAGATTGCGGCCACGATCAGCGGTACGCTCAGAACCCACGCACTCGCCGCGTGAACCCCCGTCCAGCCGAAGCGCGTCAAAAAGGCGCCCGGATCTTCCCGGAAGGAGGCAATGATTGTCGCCGGAGAAATCGGCATGGGCGGCGCCTGCCACAACCATTCACCGACGCGCACGTAGCCGAGGATGAGGGCAAGCTGCAATGGGCCGAGCGCCTGGTTGAGCGTTTGCAGGATCGGCTGGTTGAGTCGCAGGGCGAGGCCCACGCCGAGATTGAGCAGCGAAGTGAAGCCGAGGAACGGGAGCAGCGAGCAGGCCGTGCCGACACCGATCGTCAGCGCCAGACGTTCCGGGGTGACGCCCTGCGTGAGCTGCGCGCGCAACGGTGCCATCACCCGGCGCTGCCAGAAGGTGGGTGGCGGCGGAGTCGCGGGGCCGGTCATCCCAGTAGATACGCGTCAAGCGAGACGCCGGCTGCAAGAAATCGCCTTGGGTTTTTTCGTGTTCCTCTGCCAAGGTTTGTGAATCACTGCTGTCGCCATGCTGGCTGTCACCGATCTGAAGAAGTCGTTTGTTTCGCCGGACGGGGAGCGCGTGGACATCGTGAACGTGCCGGGCTTCTCGCTCGGAGCCGGCGAACAACTCGCGTTGCGCGGGGAAAGCGGATCGGGAAAGACGACGTTTCTCAACCTGATCGCCGGGATCCTCGCGGCGGATTCGGGCCAAGTCGCAATCGACGGCCAGGAGATGACGGCCCTCAGTGAGTCCAAGCGGGATCGCATGCGGGCCGACAAGCTCGGGTACATTTTTCAGACCTTCAACCTGCTCCAGGGCTTCACCGTGATCGAAAACGTGGTCCTGGGGATGTCCTTCGGCCCCGGCGGCGCGGATCGCGACCATGCGCGGCGCACCTTGCAGCGTGTCGGCCTGGGACACCGGCTGGATCATTTCCCGCACCAACTCTCCACCGGCCAGCAGCAGCGCGTCGCCGTGGCCCGGGCGCTGGCGAACCGGCCGCGGCTCGTGCTCGCGGATGAGCCGACCGGCAATCTCGACCGCAAGCATGCGCGCGAGGCGCTGGCGCTGATTCGCGAGGTGAGCAAGGAAGTGGGCTCCGCGCTCCTGCTCGTGAGTCACGACGAGGAAGTGCTGCAGCAGTTCGACCTCCGCCGCGACTTTGCGGACATCAATAAAGTCGCAGTCGTCGCCCGGGCATCGTCCGGTCCCGCCACCTAGGCGCTCCGTCTCCGCCGCCCGCTATACCTCCTCGTTCGAATCCCCGTGGCTCTCCCGCTCATCATCTACCGCTCCCTCCGGCAGCATCTGCTGTCGACGATTGTCACGGCGGGCGGCATCGCGCTCGCGTGCGGCCTGTTGATGTGCGTCTGGGTGGTGAAGACGCAGTCGCAGACCACCTTCACGCAGACGACCTCGGGCTTCGATGCGGTGCTCGGGGCGCGCGGTTCGAAGCTGCAGCTCGTCCTCAATGCAATTTTTCACATGGAGGCCTCGCCGGGCAATGTGGCACCCACGGACTTCGAACAGGTGCGGCGGCTTCCGATGGTGAAGGCGGCGATTCCGATCGCGGTCGGCGACAACCTGCGCGGCTACCGCATCGTCGGCACGATCCCGACGCTCTTCGAGCAAATCGAATATGCGCCCGGCAAAATGTTCGCGGTTCAACCCGGCGGAAAACTCTTTGCCCTCGAAGGCCGCGAAGCCGTGGCCGGCAGTTTTGCCGCGGAGAAACTCGGGCTGAAGGTCGGCGACCGGTTCAATCCCTACCATGGGCTCGCGTTCGACCCGCAGAACAAGCACGCCGACGAGTTCGTCGTCAGCGGCATCCTCCAGCCGACGAACACGCCGGCGGATCGCGTGATCTGGATTCCGCTCCGCGGCGTGCAGACGATGGCGGGCCACGACCCGAAGGCGGCGAACGACATCAGCGCCGTGCTCGTGCAACTGCGCTCCCAGGCGGCCGGACCGATGCTGGACATGATGTACAACAAGCAGGGCAACCGGCTCACCTTCGCCTGGCCCGTGGCGGCGATCATCGCGGAACTGTTCGGTAAAATTTCCTGGTTCGACCAAGTGCTCGCGTTGGTCGCCTATCTCGTCGCCGTCGTCGCCGCGGGTTCGGTGCTGGCGAGCATCTACAACTCGATGAGCGCGCGCCGCCGCGATCTCGCGATCCTCCGTGCGCTCGGCGCCCGGCGGCGGACCATCTTCGGGGCGGTGGTCGCCGAAGCCGCCTGCATCGGCGCGCTGGGTGCGACGCTTGGCTTCGGCATCTATTTCGCCCTGCTGGTCGGCGTCGCCAAAGTGATTCGGGCTCAGACCGGCGTGGTCCTCGACGTGACGGCGCGTCACCCCGTGTTGTGGATTTGTCCGGTGGCGATGATTATACTTTGCGCGCTCGGCGGGGTGGTTCCGGCGTTTAAAGCTTATCGGACACCGGTCGCGGAGACGCTGGCACCGGTGTCGTGAATTCCTTTCGGCGGTTGTTTGGTTCGTATGGTCGGATCCTATGGCGCTTTGAATCGCTGTTTGGCGCGGTCTGCCTTTGGAGCCTCGTTCCGGTCGTGACGGCGGGTGAATCGTCCGCATTCCCTCAATTGATCGACGGGCATCTGAAGCTTGGATTCGATTTGCTCGCGTCGTTTCCGATTACTCCGCCTCCACGAAAGGCCGACAGCACCTACGACCTCGCCGCGATCGACGCGCAGATTCCCGAACGGGTGAAACGCTGGCACGGCCGCAAGACCGCAGTCACCGGCTACATGCTGCCGCTGAAGTCGGAGCGCGGACTCGTCACGGAGCTGCTCCTGACGCAGTTCACGATTGCGAAGGGCAATACCAATGAGCCCACGATCAACGAATGGATTATCGTGAAAGTGCCCGGCGGGGTCCGGGCGCAGACCCTTCTCCCCATCTCGTTCTTTGGGGTCCTCAAAGTCGGGCCGGTGTTCGAAAACGGCTACCTCGTGGCCATCTACGAGTTCGCCGTGGACCGCGTGGTCCCGGAATATCTGCTGTAAATCTGAACCGTGGGCTAACCGCGCGGCGTGCCAGAAGGTGCTTCCAAAGTTCAGCGGTTCGGCGTGGCCCTGTCCGTGAGGACAGGGATTTCTCCATCGCTGCGCCTAAAGCCGTCCCGCTGCTCACGCAGCGGGCTACCAAGCCAGCGCGGGCCGGACAAATTCCCTTTTGACGGATGGGATGCGATGGCTACGTTCGACCCACGATGAAATCGACGCGCGTCACGGTCCTTGCCCTCCTCCTGACGGTTGCTTCCGCGGGATACGCGGCCGAGGAATTGTCCGGCGTGTTGTTGAATCCCGTGGCACCGCCCGCCGCCGTGCCGCCGCCCGAGGTGGAAAATGGTTACCTGAAGCTCGGGTTCGAGCAGCTCGCTTCCTATAGTTTCACGCCTCCGACCTTCGATCCGCTGGCCGCGCCGAACGTCAAGCCGCCGACCGGCGAGGAACAGATTCCCGCGCCGGTGAAGGCGTGGAATGGCAAGAAAGCGATCGTCACGGGCTACATGGTCCCGGTGAAGATGGAAAAGGGCCTCGTCACGGAATTCCTGCTCATGCGCAACACGATGGCGTGCTGCTTCGGTGGCGTGCCGAACATGAACGAATGGGTGATCGTGAAGATGAAGAAGGGCGTGCAGCCCCTCATGGACATCCCGGTTTCGTTCTACGGCGTGCTGAAGGTCGGCGCGATGTTCGAGAACGGTTACATGACCGGCCTCTACGAACTCGAGGGCGAGAAGATGGGCGAAGTGCAGGGCTAGGCGCCGGCTGCGCCGGCGCCTGGGCAAAACCGCGGGGCGGTTTTGCGGAAGCCAACCCTGATTTGCCTTTGTAGCCCGCTGCGTGAGCGGCGGGACCACTCCAGGCAGAGCTCCCTGTCCTCACGGACCGGGCTGCACCGAGGCTTCGAGTTTCAACGCGAGACGTCGCGCTGCGTGAGGATCTTGAAGCCGCGCGTCGACAGGGCTTGCGCGGCGACGTCGTCGTCCTCGGCGTTGATCGCGACGGCGCACTTGCCGTCGGGACGCTTCAGGAAGCTGTAGATATAATGGATGTTGATCTCCGCCTCGAAGAGCGCGGCGAGGATGCCCTGGAGTTGCGACTCGTCGGCAATTTCCACCGCCAGCACACTGCATTCGACGTAGGGAAAATCATTGTTCACCAGCAGCTCGCGGGTCGCGTCGGGATCGTCGACCACGAAGCGCACGATCGCGCTGTCGGTGGTGTCGAGGACCGTGATGCCCATGACGTGAACATTGTGCCGCTTGAGCATGCTGATCAGGTCATGCAGCCGTCCCAATCGATTCTCGGCGAAGACGGAGAATTGCCGCACCGGGGCGTGGGGCGTGGTGCTGATTTTCGCAGCCATGATTCCTAGACCAATGATTCGAAAAAGGATCGGGTCAATGGCTTGCTCGGCGGAGTCGTGGCACGCTTGATGGTCCCGCTTTGAATCCGGACCCACACGCCCTGAACCAGCAGCGCGCCCAAGATGGCGCCCGTTGGGTGCTGCGGGGAATCGCGCTCAATGCCGGGCTTGCCCTGGTGAAGTTTGCGGGAGGGATCTTCGGGAACACCTACGCGTTGATTGCCGATGGGGCGGAGTCGACCCTCGACATCGTTTCCTCGCTGCTCGTGTGGATGGGATTTCGCGTGGCCGCGCGTCCGCCGGACGCCGATCACCCTTATGGACACGGCAAGGCCGAACCGCTCGCGGGGCTTGGGGTCGCCCTGTTTGTCTTTTTCATGGCGGGATGGATCGGGGTGCACGCCACGCGGGAAATCATCACGCCCCATCAGGGACCAAAGTGGTGGACTTTGCCGCTGCTGGCGGGGGTGGTCGTGATCAAGATGTGGTTTTCGCGCCGCATGACCAGGGAGGGCGAGGCGGCGGGCAGCACGACGCTGGGAATCGAGGCCATGCACCATTGGGCGGACGCGGTGACGTCCGCGGCGGCGTTTCTCGGCATCACCGTCGCCCTGATTGGCGGGCCGGGTTGGGAAGCTGCCGATGACTGGGCGGCGCTTTTCGCCTGCGTGGTGATTGCGTTCAACGGATTTGCCATGGCGAGCCGTGCGCTCGGTGACGTGATGGACACGGCCGTGCCCGCGAGTTTCGAAGGCGAGGTCCGCGCGCTGGCGCTCGGAGTTCCCGGAGTTCGCGCTCTCGACAAGGTCCGGATGCGCAAGAGCGGGCTGAGCCATCTCGTCGATATCCAGGTGCGGGTGGATGGCGAACTCAGCGTCCGGGCCGGACACGATATCGCCCATGCGGTGAAGGATACTCTCCTCGCGTCGACCGCGCACCGCATCAGCGATGTCACGGTTCACGTGGAACCGACGAAGTGAGGGATTTAACCACCAAGGCGCCGAGACACGGAGAGTCAGAGACACGTCGACCCGGCTTGGTGGTTCCTCGTGGAGCTGAGGCTGAATTTGGGCGCGGTCGAGCAGCGCCCCTAAGAGGTGTTGTGGACCGCATTCGTAGGGGCGCGCCTCGTGCGCGCCCTCCGGGGCTCCAACTAAAAATCCTGCAGATGATCCTCGAGCGGCCCCCGCGCGGGCTCCAGCCGGCTGAGGACTTCTCCGACCAGATAGATTGAACCCGTGACGACGACGGTGCCGCCGGCCGGCCCGGCAAGGCATTCCCCGGGAGGAAATAGTTCAGCGACGGTGGAGCGATGGATCGCGACCTTCGTGCCGGCCGGCAGCAACGCCGCCAGTTCCTCGTGGCTGCACGCGCGGGATTGGCGCGGGACCACGAGGTGAATGGCCGCGGCGTGGCGCGCGATCGCGGCGAGCAAGGGTCGCGCCCGGGTGGCGCCGAGCACGCCGACGACGATCGTCGGCCGCCGCCCATCCTCGGCCGTCAGCCGCGCCAGATTCCGCTCCAGCGCGTCGGCCCCCTCTTCGTTGTGGGCGGCGTCGAGAATGACCGTTCGGTCGGGCGTGCGGAGGAGATGCCACCGGCCCGGCCAGGAGACGTGCAGCAAGGCGCGGGCGATTGATTCGGGCGTGAGCCGCCATTTCGCGGGCAGGGCCCGGGCGGCCAGCGTAGCCGTGGCGGCGTTGGCGCGCTGATGTTCGCCGACCAGATTGGTGGCGGGAAATTCTTCGCGGTCGGCGCCAAACGTTTCGCGGACGGAGAAGACGGGCGCGTTCCGGGCCGCCGCCGTGGCGCGCACAACCGCCTCGGCCTCGGGAGGTAGAAGTCCAATGACCACGGGTCGACCCGGCTTGATGATGCCCGCCTTCTCCGCCGTGATTTTCGCGAAGGTGTCGCCGAGGAATTCGGCGTGATCGATTCCGATCGACGTGATCACGCTCACCTCGGGTTCGACGAGATTCGTGGCATCGAGCCGTCCGCCCATTCCCGCTTCGATGATCGCAAGATCGCAGCGCCTCGCGGCGAAGTGCGTCCACGCGACAGCCGTCATGAATTCGAAATATCCCGGCCCGCCCGCGGGCGTCGCATCGAGTCGTTCGGCCACGGGACGAAGGGCGTCGAGGTGGGCCGCGAGTTCCGCGGGCGTCAGCGGCTCGCGGTCGACCTGGATGCGTTCGCCGAGCCGCACAAGATGCGGCGAGGTGTAGAGTCCCGTGCGCCAGCCCGCGCTGCGGACAATCGCCTCGAGCATCGCGGCGACGGAGCCCTTGCCATTCGTTCCGGCGAGGTGGAGGCACGGGACGGCCCGTTCTGGATTTCCCAGGGCAGTCGCGAACTGCTCGATGCGGGCGAGCCCGGGGCGAACCCCGCGGCGCTTCAAGTTGAGGAGGTAGTCCGTTGTCGGGTCGGCGGGTTCGTCGAGGTCGCCTCCGGGAAACCGCCGCACTTCCGTCCCGGCTGCCGGCAGCGCCGCCAGGGTGTCGCGAAGCTCCGTCCACGCCGATCCAATCACCGGACTCTGTGCGAACAGCGCGCGTAGTGGCTCCGTGACGAAACTGCGTTCCATCAGGCGCGGATGCGGAAGCGTCAGTGGTTCGGTGGATCGCGTTTCGCCCTCGAAGGCGAGCAGGTCGAGGTCGAGGGTCCGCGGCCCCCAGCGAATCGTGCGCACGCGGCCGGCTTCGGTTTCCAGCGTTTGCAGCAGGGCGAGCAGCGCCTCGGGCGACAGCGTGGTAGCCACGCCCAGCACGAGATTGAGAAACGCCGGCTGATCCGGTCCGCCGACGGGATCAGTCTCGAACACCGGGGAAGCCGTGACGTTCACGATGCCGGTCTGGCGGCGAAGTTTCGCCATCGCCGTCCGAAGCGTCAGGCAACGGTCGCCGAGGTTGGCGCCGGCGCCGATCAAGGCCTGGCGGGTCGGAACGGACATGCGGATTCCGGATGGGACCGACAAAAACTACGCGGTGGCGCCCGACGCCCGGCGCTCCCGGCGAATGCGAACGGTCACGCCCGCAAACTGAAAATCAACGGGAGGACGGGGTTTGATGACCTCCACGACGACGGCGTGAACGGACGCGAACCGCGCGAGCAACTCAGCGGCAATGCTCTCCGCGAGCGTTTCGATGAGATGCTTGTGGGATCCTTCGATCACGCCGCGCACGACTTCCTGGACGGCACGGTAATCGACGGTTTGATCCAGCCGATCCGACGCGCCCGCGGGCGCGAGTCCCAGTTCGAGCTCCACCGTCGCGGAAAACGGCTGCGCCTTCTCGGCCTCGATCGGCAGCAGGCCGTGTCGGGCGACGAAGTGCATTTCCCGGAGGATCAATTTGTCCATGGCCGTATTGGGTGCACGACCGCGGCCGGCCGCAATCACGGGCTCGCGCGAAACGCGAGGCCGGCAGCGATGGCATCGGCCATCTTCGCATAGCGGACCATGGGCGCGACATCGTGGACCCGAATCATCCGGCAGCCCTGCTGAATTGCCCAGACGGCGGTCGCGCCGCTGCCTTCGAGGCGATCGTCGACGGTCGTACCGAGCACTTTTCCGATCGTGGACTTTCGCGAGGAGCCCACGAGCACCGGCCGGCCGAGCGCCACGATGCGATCAAGGTGCTTGAGAACCTCGAGATTTTGCGCGGCGTCCTTGGCAAAGCCGAAGCCGGGATCGAGCCAGAGCTGATGGACGGGAATTCCGGCCCGCTCGGCCAGCGCGAGGCTGAAGCGCAGGTCGAGCAGCACGTCGGCCCAAAAGTCGGTGTAGTTCCGGTCCGGCCGGTTGTGCATCAGGATCACCGGGCAGTGGCAACGGGCCGCCGTTTCGGCCATCGGCGTCAGCGGCACGGCGCCGTTTCCCTCGCTCCATGACTTCATGGCCGCGGTGCGTGCGACGGCATCCAACGCACCGGCCAGGCCCCACACGTCGTTGATGATATCGGCGCCGGCGGCGATCGCGGCCGAGGCGACCTCAGGCTTGAAGGTGTCGATGGACAGCGGGACGTCTGGCCAGGTCTGCCGCAAAATCGAGATCGCCGGCAGGACTCGCGCGAGTTCCGCCTCGGCGGAGACCGGTGTCGCATCGGGTCGGGTCGACTCCCCACCGAGATCGAGCACATCGGCCCCGGCTTCCAGCATGCGGCGAGCCCGTGCCACGACGGCATTGGGTGTGGGCAGCTCGCCACCATCGGAAAACGAATCCGGGGTGACGTTGAGAATCCCCATGATCAACGTCCGGCCCTGACCGGGATCAGGGAGCGGACGGCCATGCGGACTCTGCCACGTTTTCACGCGGAGACATAGGTGCCGCGAGCGGGGCGCTTGCAACCAAATCGAGTCGGTCGGCGTGACTCCCGGTCGCCGCAGAAGACGGCGCCCGGAATGGGCCGACGCGAATTACTCGGCGAGCTTCCGGCCGACTTTCCAGCCGGCGTAGACGCCGACCATGCTGCCAATACCGCTCATCAGGAAGGCCCAGCCAAAGCCGAAGCCGAGCGCGTCACCGGCCCACCATCCGACATAACTGCCGAGCGTGGTGCCCACGAAAATGGCCAGTTTCAACATGGTCGCCAGATTATCGGACGGCTTTCCGGAGGCGATGCGGATTTCACGGGTGCGGGCTTTGCCGTTTACTAGTCGGCCACGGGAACCGAAACTGATCCTCGATGAAAAAGCGCACGTCCGGAAAGCCCTTGAGCGCCAACAAGCATCTTCTCCGCTGGGTGGAGAAAATGGTCGAACTGTGCCGGCCGGCGTCCGTGCACTGGGTCGATGGCTCGCAGGCGGAATACGATGACCTCTGCGCGCAGATGGTCGCGAGCGGCACGCTGCTGAAGCTGAACCAAAAACTGTGGCCGGGTTGCCACTACGCCCGCAGCGATGCCAGCGACGTGGCGCGCGTCGAGGATCGGACTTACATCTGCTCCCATTCGAAGGAAGGGGCCGGCCCGACCAATAATTGGGTCAACCCGTTCGAGATGCGGAAAAAGCTGCGCTCGCTTTTCACCGGCTGCATGGCCGGGCGGACGATGTATGTTCTGCCCTTCAGCATGGGGCCGATCGGTTCGCCGATGTCACAACTCGGAGTGCAGCTCACCGATTCGCCCTACGTCGTCGCGAACATGCGGATCATGGCCCGCATCGGACTGCCGGTGTTCGCCGAAATCGACAAGGCGGAGAAGCGCGTCGTCCCGTGCATGCACTCCGTTGGGGCGCCGCTCGCCAAGGGCGCCAAGGACGTGCCGTGGCCATGCAACAAGGAGAAGTACATCGTCCACTTTCCCGAGACCCGTGAGATTTGGAGCTACGGCTCCGGCTATGGCGGCAATGCCCTGCTGGGGAAAAAGTGCTTCGCGCTGCGCATCGCGTCGAACATGGCGCGCGACGAAGGCTGGATGGCCGAGCACATGTTGATTGTCGGCGTCGAGGATCCGAAGGGCGAGAAGACCTATGTGGCGGCGGCGTTTCCGAGCGCGTGCGGCAAGACGAACTTCGCGATGCTGATCCCGCCGGCGGCGTTCAAGCAGAAGGGATGGAAGATTTGGACCGTGGGCGACGACATCGCGTGGATCAAGCCGGACGCCAACGGCCGGCTGCGCGCCATCAATCCCGAGGCCGGCTTCTTCGGCGTCGCGCCGGGCACTTCGAACAAGACGAATCCGAACGCGATGGCGTCGCTCGCGAAGAACACGATCTTCACCAACGTGGCCCTGACACCCGAGGGCGGCGTGTGGTGGGAAGGCATGACGGATTCGCCTCCGCCACGCCTCACCGACTGGCAGGGCAACGAGTGGACGCCCGAACTGGCGAAGCAGACCGGCGCGAAAGCGGCGCATCCGAACGCGCGTTTCACGGCCCCCGCCTCGCAGTGTCCGACGATCGATCCGGCGTGGGAGGATCCCGCCGGCGTTCCACTCAGCGCGATCGTCTTCGGTGGACGTCGGGCCACCACGATGCCGCTTGTTTACCAGGCCTTCAACTGGAGCGGTGGCGTCTACATGGGCGCCACGATGGGATCGGAAATGACGGCCGCGGCGGCTGGCACGGTCGGCAAGGTCCGCCGCGATCCGATGGCGATGCTGCCGTTCTGCGGCTACCACATGGGCGATTATTTCCGCCATTGGATCACCATGCAGCGCAAGCTGAGCGAGACGCCGCGGGTGTTTCACGTGAACTGGTTTCGCAAGAACGCCGAGGGCAAGTTTCTCTGGCCGGGCTTCAGCGAAAATATGCGCGTGCTGAAGTGGATCGTCGACCGCACCCGGGGTCGCGCGCTGGGTCGCGAGACGCCGATTGGCTGGGTGCCGCGTTATGAGGACATCGACTGGACGGGCATGACTTTCCCGCGCGAGAACTTCGAGGAACTGCAGGCGTTTGATCGCGGCCTTTGGCGGGCGGAAGTGATGGGGCACGAGGAACTCTTCCTCGACCTGCACGATCGCCTGCCGAAGGAAATGGTGTACGAGCGCGAGTTGCTGATCTGTCGGATGTAACCGTGGAACGGCACCCGGCCTGAAACCTGCGACTGCGGCGTCGCCGAACTGGCCGGGCCCTGCGCTGTCCGAGGGGGAGTGCTCCTGCGTTTCCTCCTCCTCTTCTTCTGCGGACTCACGGTTTCCGCCCGGGCGGAAACCGCGTTGCTGGAGCGCGCGGTGGAGGACTGGCTCGGCGAGCGGGATCACTGGGCCTTCACGCAGCGCGCCGTGGAATTCGACGGCGACCGGCCGCGGGAGCGCGTCGAGCGTTACGATCCGTCGCTGACCGGCGAACGCCGCTGGCAACTTCTGACCGTCGACGGCCATGCGCCGAGCGAGGTGGAGCGGGCGGCGAACGGGTGGAGTTTACGTGGAGCGATTTCAAACGCGTGTCCGGCGACACCGAACCGACGAAGCCGCCCGCCGGTTGAGCCGGCGAATTCCGCCGCCGACTTGCGCCCCGTCGGGGACCGGGTGACGGTGTGGCCAGAACCATGGGGAAATTGCGCCATCTTCCGGCCTTGCTGCTTCTCTGCTGTGCCTTGGTCGTGTCGGCCAGGGCGGAGGAAGCACTTCCCCGGGCCCCGGCGGAGGCGGAACTCACGCTGCTCAGGGAGTCCCTCGAAAAGACCGCGCGCGATCTCCTCCGTTGGGCGTGCACGCAGACGATGATCCAGCGCGATGAAAAGGGCCGGGTTAAAACTCAGGCGGTGGTCCGCTACGATCCCTCCAAACCGTATCCCGAGCAGTGGACCCCGATCTCGGTCGATGGAAATCCACCCGCGCCGAAAGATCTTCGGAAGTATCGCCGCTGGGGCGAGCGGGCCCAGCGCCGGGCCGAGAATCCGGAAAGTGACACGCGGCCGACGCTCGGCGAAGCGATGAACGTGGCCGCTGCCCGCGTGGTGGCCGTCGATGCCGCGACGCTGACCTTTAACGTGCCGCTGCGGAAGGATCGGAACGAGCGATTCCCGCCGGAGAAGTTCGAGGTGCTGGTGCGGTTGCGCCGGGAGACCGGCGCCCTCGAGAACATCGCCGTGCAATTGCGGGCTGCGTTTCGCACCCGGCTGGTCGTAAAGGTGAAGTCGGGGGAGGGGACGCTCAACTTCGCGAGCGTCGACCCCACGCATCCGCCGACCCTCGTCGATCTCCGGGGCGACGCCTCGGCTTCCATCTTCTTCGTGAGCGTGGGCGGCGAATACGAGCTGACCCGGACCGATTTCAAGTATGTGCGGCCCTACCACGAACGGTTCGAGGTCCAGATTGGGCCGATGCGGGCGATCGATTTCTGAGCGTGGACTTCGGAAGGTGTTTTTGCCGCCGCCGAAGGAAGCAGGGTAAATGACGGTTCGGTACAGGTTTACCGCCACAAACCTACGCTCGCCGCGGACGCGGCGAGCGCTCAGTAAGGTTTTTGCGACTTTCCGGCGCTTCCGGTGTTTTGCGGATGAACGATGAACCTCCAGTGCCTACCACCGATGCCGGCGTGAGCCCGGTTGCAGACTTCACGACCTTCATGCGCAACTACCAGGACATGGTTTTTTCGACCGCGGCGCGCCTCACGGGCAACGACGCGCAGGCGGAGGACATCTCCCAGGAGGTCTTCCTGAAGGCCTATGAAAATTACAGTCACCTGAGCACCAGCCCGACGGCCGGCGGGTGGCTCAAGACGGTCGCGACGAATCTTTCGCTCAATCATCTCTCGCGGTATCGGAATCGCTGGCGCTTTTTTTCCGAATTCAAGCGTGATGACGCCGGCGACGATCGCGAGGCACCTGAGGTGGAGTTTGCCGCGCCGGATACCTTCTTCAGCGGCGTCGATGCCTCGGAACGCCGGGAGCTGCTGGAGCGGGCGCTCGACCAATTGCCCGAACACCAGCGCGTGCCGCTCGTCCTCTATCACTTCGAGGATCTGCCCTACGATGAAATCGCGCGCCGGCTGGGGGTGTCGCTCGCCAAGGTGAAAACCGACATTCTCCGTGCTCGGGCCGCCCTCGCCAGGATTCTCGTCCGCAGCGGCACGGGCCATGAACAGATCCAACCCTGAACGCGCCATGAATCCGCACGAAGAACAGAACCTCGAGCGACTCGTTCACCAGACGCTGCGCACCCTGCCGCCGCGCCGGGCGCCGCGTTCGTTGGAACAGCGCGTCCTGGCGGCGATCGAACAGCGCGCCGCGCTGCCGTGGTGGCGAAAAGGCTTCGCCTACTGGCCGGCCGCACCGCGGATTGCTTTCCTCGCCGTCGCAGTCGCGGTCGTCGCGGGATTTTTCCGTTTGCTTACCGGTGTCGAGGCCGGCGCCTTGTTCGCGGGCTTGCTGCCCCAACTGGCCTGGGCCGATACCGTCGCCTCTCTCGCCCACGCCACTCAGGACTTCGTGCGCGTCGTCGTCGGCGGCATCCCGCCGTTGTGGCTTTACGGCGGATTGACCGTGGTCGCCTCGCTCTACGCCGCGCTATTCGGCCTTGGTGCCACCGCCTACCGGCTGCTCTACGCCAATCGTTGATATCAAAATTTCGCGTCATGAATTCGTCCCTCCGTCACGCCTTTCTTGGCGCCGCCATCGCCGTCTTTCTGGCGTGCACCTTCGCCCTCGTCGCCCAGGAACCGGCGGCCCCCGCCGCTCCGGCCGCGCCGGCCGTTGCGCCGGCGAATCCCGCCGAGGCTGCGCCCGACGCGCCGTTGCGCCGTCTCGACGCTGAACCTGACGTCCCGGCGGAAAAATCCAGTCGGGAGAAGTCCCGCGAAAAAGCGCGCCAGCGAGCTGAGGAGCGTCGGGCCAACCGGTCGAACAACGAAATCATCAATGTCTTTGGCAACTCCGACCTGCCCAAGGGCGAGAAGGCGGACGCGGTCGTGGCCCTGTTCGGCAATTCGACCGCGGACGGCGACGTCACCGACGCCGTGATTTCGGTTCTCGGCAACACGCGCGTCACCGGCGAGGTCGGCGATGCCGCGGTCGCGATTCTCGGCGACCTCTATATCAACAGCCACGTGAAGGGCGCGGCCGTGGCGGTGTTCGGCGATATTGAGCTGGGGCCTGACGCGAAAGTCGACGGCGACGTCGTGTGTGTCTTTGGCACGGTGAAGCGCGATCCCCAGGCGTACGTGACCAAGGGGGTCCAGAACATCGTGGTCGGCGGCTCCCTCGATCATCGGGAGAACCTGAAGACCTGGATTCACCGGTGCCTGTTTTACGGGCGGCCACTGGCTTTCGGACCGAATCTCGGCTGGGCGTGGGCGATCGCGGTCTCGTTCCTCGTGCTCTATGTTTTCCTGGCTCTGCTTTTCCGGAGTGGTCTCGAGAAGTGCATGGACACGCTGACCACGCGGCCTGGCGCCTCGGTTATTACGTCGTTCCTGACGGTGCTGATTTCGCCGGTGGCCTTCATCCTTCTCGTGATGACGGGGGTGGGCATCTTCCTCGTGCCCTTCCTTGGTGCCGCGCTGTTCTTCACCTCACTCTTCGGCACGGCCGTGGTTCTGGCCTGGTTTGGTCTGAAAGTCGTCCGTTTGATCGCAGGCCCGGCCGCACACCCCGCGCTCGGCATCCTGTTCGCAGGGATCGTCGTGCTCTGGATCTACACGATTCCGGTGCTTGGTTTTGTCACGCTCAAGCTGCTCGGCTGGCTCGGGGTGGGCGTGATCATCTACACCCTCCTGCAGATGTTGAAACGCGAGCGTCCGGTCGCGGCGACTGCGGCGCCGGTTCCGCCGGTCTTCGGTGCGAGCATCCCCGTGGCGGCCACGACCATGGGTTCGACGGAGGCATCGTTCTTCCCGCCGCCCGTCACGCCGCCGCCTGCGCCTCCGCCCGTGAATCCGCTGCCCGTGATTTCGGCGTCGACGCTACCGCGCGCGGGTTTCTGGATCCGGCTGGCGGCCATGCTGCTCGACATGGTGCTGCTGGCGGTCGTGGCGGGAATTCTGACGGGAGGCGGCGGCAAGCTCGCGCTCTTCGGCTTGGCGACCTACGCCGCCGTGTTGTGGAAGCTCAAGGGGACGACGATCGGAGGCGTGATCTGCGGCCTCAAGGTCGTGCGGCTCGATGATCGGCCGATCGACTGGGGCACGGCCATCGTCCGGGCGCTCGGCTGCTTCCTTTCCCTCGTGGTCGCCGGGCTCGGTTTCATCTGGGTGGCCGTGGACAGCGAACGCCAGTCCTGGCACGACAAAATCGCTGGAACGACCGTCGTGCGTGTTCCCAAGGGAGTGTCGCTCCTCTGAGTTTTTCCGAACGCGGGTTTTCGTTTGCGGCGGGCGCAAGTTCTCCCCTACAGCCTGAGGTCTATGGCGAATCCTGTCGTTGGCATCATCATGGGCAGCACCTCGGACTGGGAGACAATGCAGCATTGCGCGCAGACTCTCGATCAGCTCGGCATCGGCTATGAGAAGCGTGCCATCAGTGCCCATCGGACGCCTGACCTCGCCTTCGAATGGTGCCGTGGCGCCGAGGGCCGCGGGCTCAAGGTCGTCATCGCGGCCGCGGGGGGCGCGGCGCACCTCGCCGGAGTCGCGGCGGCGTTGACGCCGTTGCCGGTGCTCGGCGTGCCGATGGAGTCGGCGTCATTGAAGGGCATGGATTCCCTGCTCTCGATGGTGCAGATGCCGGCGGGCATTCCGGTCGCCACGCTGGCGATCGGGAAACCGGGCGCCATCAACGCGGCCTTGTTTGCGGCGGCGATTCTCGCGCTGGGCGATCCGGCGGTGAAGAAGGCCCTCGACGCGTTTCGCGCCGCCCAGACCAAGAAAGTCGCCGAGTCGCGCCTGCCCTGAGGCAGGTCGCGTTTACCGCGCCGCCTTCGCGGCGGCGTAGTCTTCCGGCGTATCGAGGTCCGTGGCGAGTGCCGGAAGTTCGACGGCGGCAACGTGCGCGGGATCACCATTCAGCATGGCCCGCGCGCCTTCCTCGCCGGTCAGGGCGGCGAGGCCCGGGAAATGTTCGCGGAGGAATAGAGCGGGGGCGCCATTCCGCCCCGAATAGTGCGAAGCCACGATCCCGCGGCCGCTTTGCCGCTGCGTGTCGATCAGCCGGGCAATGGTGTCCGCGGAGAAGGCCGGCTGATCGCAGAGCGCGAAAATTCCCGCGTCCAGCGAGCGGGAGAACTGCTGGAGCGTCGTCACGCCGGTCCGGATGGAAGCGGCCATCCCCTCCGACCAGGCCGGGTTTTCCGCGACCAGCACCGGCAGACGGGAAATCGTGGCGCGGATTTTTTCCGCGTTCGCCCCGAGCACCACGACGACCGGCCACGCGGTGGAGGCGAGGGCGGCCTCGATCGTGCGCGTCAGCAGAGTCTTCCCCTCCAGTTCGAGCAATTGCTTCGGCGTGCCCATCCGCGACGAAGCGCCGGCGGCGAGGATCACGACGCCGAAACGGAAGCGGGACGAAGGAGCGGGTGCCACGTCAGGCATGGATGGGTCGCTGGCGGAGATGAAGCGGTTGCGCGTTGCGGCCGGCGAGGACGGATTGCATTTCCGCGACCATCGCGAGGGCGACCTGCTCCGGGGCATCCGCCCCGAGATCGAGGCCGACCGGCGCATGCAGCCGCGCGCGGGACTCGGGCGTCACGACCAGTCCCTCGGCCGCCAGATCGCCGAGAATCTTGTCCGCCCGCTTCCGCGGTCCCAGGAGGCCGAGGTACCGGAGCGGCCGCGGCAGAAGGCTCCGCAGTATCGGGACGTCATGCACGTAGTGGTGCGTCATCACGACGGCCAGGGCGCTGGAGTCCGGGGCCGCGCGCCCGACGAGTTCGGCCGCAGGTCCGACGATCAGCCGATCCGCGGTTGGGAACCGCTCCGCGGTGGTGAATTGCGGGCGGGTGTCGGCCACAGTCACGTGCCAGCCGAGTTCCTTCCCCAATCGAACCAGAGGCTGGGCGTCGTCGCCGGCCCCGAAGACAAACAGCGCCGTGGGAGGCGGTACGATTTCAACGAAAGTGCCGTTGATCGATGGCGAGGAATCCGTCGCCAGTTTGGTTCCGAGCTCCCTGGCGGCGGGAGCGTCGTGAACCACGCGAAACGTGGTCGGGTGCCGTTGGGAAAAGTTGGTCGAAAGGACTTCCGCCCAATCTGGCCGCGGTGCGAGTCGTTCGATCAGGACCCGGACGATTCCGTGGCAACCCAACCCCACCCCCCAGATCAGGTCGTTTTCCGAGGTGGTGTCGTAAACCACTGTTTCCGCGATCCCGGTTTCAAGGACGCGTCGGGCCCGCGCCATCACGTCTTCCTCGAGGCAGCCGCCGCTGATTGAGCCGATCCGTGTGCCGTTCTCCAAAACCAGCAGTCGGGCTCCCGGACGGCGGTAGGAAGAACCCTCCACGGTAACCAAAGTGGCAAGTACGGAAGTCCCTGAAGCAGGGGAAGTCAGGTGACGTACGATGGCTTGGAGTTCCTTCATCGCTGGAATGAAAAGGACGAACCCTGACTCGGTTGGCAAGCCGCGCGAGAACAAGGCTGGTGTATTCATGCGTCCGGAATGGTTACCGAAACGTAGCCGTTTCCCGATAGAAACCTGAAACCAGCCCCGGTTATTTATATTGCCGATGGTTGGGGGTTTCTGCTCGTTTTGTCATAAGCAAAAGCGGCGAGAGCCGCCTTGGCTGTCACAACACATCCAAAAACAACTGATAACATATGAACATCCGAAACCGGACGTTTAAGGCCGGACTGTCGCTCGTTGCGACCGCCGGGCTCTTCACGGTCGCTGCGCGCGCGCAGACGGCTCCTCAACAGCAAGTCGAGACCCTCGACAAGTTCGTGGTCACCGGCAGTTACCTGCCGCTCTCTGGCTCGGTGCAGGCGAGCCCGGTCGTTACCCTCGATCCGGCGCTCATTGCGAATACCGGCGCAACGGACGCACTGCACATGCTGAAGCAGATGACGCCTTACTTCCAAGGTAACGGCAACGTCGGCACCGAGCTCAACAACGGTGGCTCTGGCGAGTCGAATGTTTCCCTCAGGAATCTAACCACGCTAGTCCTCGTCAATGGTCGCCGGATGGTGGGATCAGCTTTGTCTAGCGGCACATCCACGGATTTGAACGTGATCCCGACCGCGATGGTCGGCCGGGTGGAGATTCTGAAAGACGGAGCTTCTACGATTTATGGCTCCGACGCCATCGGCGGCGTGGTGAACATGCTGCTGCGGAAGAATTACAACGGCTTCGAGGTCGGCAGCAGGATTGGTTCGACCAAGAATGGCGACTACACGACCAAGGACATATATATCGTGGGTGGCGTCAGTACGCCGACGGGCGGATTTACTCTCGCTGCGCAGCATTTCGAAAATAAGCCGCTGCTGACGGTCTCACGTCCGCTGACGACGCTCGAGCCAAAGCAGTTTACTGCGCTGGGCACCGCCGCGGGCGGCATTCCGGCGGCGATGAGCGGCACGTTTCCGGGCCGCGTCGGCAACAACATTCTGGCGGGTTCCCCGTTGGCGCAGGGTGCGGCTGGCTTCAAGGCCGCGACCACTTCGCCTGGCATCAAGACGGACCCCAATGCGGCTCCGCAGACGAGCGCGCAGCTTCTTGCCGCCGGCATTTACCTGCCGATTTCTGACACGCCGCGAGGCAAAGATGTCGGCTCCGCGACGATTCTAAACACCACGCTGTATGGCAATCCATTGATCCTGAATACCAAGCGTGAGCAGTTTGTGGCGGAAGGCTTCAGAGATCTGGCTGGAAAGCATTTGCAGGTCTTCGGAGATTTCATCTTTGCGCAAACCACGACGGGTGGCAGCGGCCTGGCTCCGTCGCCGATCTCCGGCGTAGGTGCTGCCGGTGGCAACTCACTCTACATTCCTGCGAATAACCCGTATAATGTTTTTGGCGTTGCCTTCGGCGTCGGCGCCCCTGCTGGAGCCCCTGCGGCCCGCAACCGCACGGTGGAACTCGGCAATCGGAAAAGTATCAACGAGTCGAATACGTTCCGCGTTGTGACCGGACTTCGTGGTGAGATTAATGAGAATTATAACTGGGAAGTTGCTTTCAACTATTCCCGCTCTAGCGCGGAACAGCGCATTCTTGGTGGCGCGAACGGCGCGAACATGAACACGGCGATGATTCCGCTGATCGAGAACGGCAAGTACGTCTATGATTCCAAGGGCCGCCCGCTTTCTGCACTGGCAGACGCGTCCGGTAACAACCTTCCGGTCTACAATTTCTTCGCACTTCCGGGGTTCAACGCTTCGGAAACTCTCGAAGCGCTGAAAGCCACTATGTTCCAAAGTGGTGTCTCGATCCTTCGGAGCGTTGATTTCCTGCTCCGGGGCAAGCCCTTGGACCTTCCCGCTGGCCCGCTGGCCTTCGCGGTTGGGGCTGAAAACCGGACAGAAGACATTAGTACCGCAGTCGATGCCCTTTTCGCCAATGGCCTCGCGCTCGGCTACGGTTCCGCGGATACTTTTTCGGGTGGCAAGCGGATCAATCGCGCGGCTTTTCTTGAAGTGAATGCGCCGCTCACCTCCCCGAAACAGGGCATGGCCGGGTTGCATCAGCTCGACCTTACTGCCTCTGTTCGTTATGAAAAAATCAGTCCGGGCGGTAGCGCAACCACGCCAAAGTTCGGACTTCGTTGGTTGCCATTGGACAATAGTTTTGCGGTTCGGTCGACGTGGGCCAAGGGATTCATCGCTCCCGGGATCTACTCCCTCTTCGGACCGGCCAGTCAGAATGCCCCCAGTTACACGATTTTGGAGGGCGACGGCCGTTCCGGCTCGGGCGGTGGAACCGGCAAAACCGTCACAGGGCAATATGGCAGCGCGTTGGAGACGAGTAACCCCAACCTTACGCCTTCCAAGTCGGATTCTTTCACCGCCGGATTTGTATATTCTCCGAAGCAAATCAAGGGCCTGAGTATAACCGTTGATTACTACAGCATCACTCAGGACAAGGTCGGGTCTATTGACTACTCGACCATTTATGCCGACTTGAATGCGAAGGGTGCAGCCTCAAAATACGCTGCGGGCTTCGTTTTCGCGGACAATTCTCGCCTCACCACCAACGCGGGCAATCAGGTGACCAGCACCAATGTGGGAACGCTCACGATCGCCACGGATCCTGCCGGCGACCAGAAGACCGACGGTCTGGACGTTTCGATTGATTATGCTTTCGTGACAAAAGACGTGGGCCGTTTCAATGTAGGCGTTAACAGCAACTGGCTGTTCAACTACAAATTTAGGTCTACCCCGCGCGATTCCTATTATCAGTATGCGCGCGTTTTTACCGATAGCGCGAATGGTCTGGGCGGCGATAACGGCCTGCTCCCGAGCTATACGCTCAAACCTTACATCAACCATAACTATAAGTCGGTCTCCACGTCGCTGTTCTTCACGTATGTCCCGAAGGTCAGCGCGCCGGGCACCTTGTTCGGTGGTCAAAGCACCACGAACGCCCAGCGGATTAACGGTCTGGCCTATACGATTCCGAGCTATTTCTCGGTCGACCTCGGTGTGACCTACACGATCCCGAACATGCGGCGCGAGTGGCTGAAAGGCCTGACTGTCACGGCCGGCGTGAATAACCTGCTGAACAGGGATGCTCCCTACGTCCCCGGCAGCGGCAACGGCGCAAACGAGAGCAACACCGCCAAGCAGGCCTACGACATCATCGGACGGATGTTCTTCCTCGAGCTGAAGAAATCGTTCTAAGTCGGTTTTTAGATCTTCTGCCCTCCCCGAGGCAGCAGCCCAAAAGGCTGCTGCCTCTTTTCTTTTCGGCCGGCCGCCACTCGACTTTTGGCCTCGTTGAAGCACGTTTTTGGGTCGGCGACTTCAACCGGAACCCTGTCGCTGGAAAACCCCCATCCTGCCATGTCGCATTCTCGCGCTCTCAATGTTTCCGCCGCGGTGTTGGTGATCGCGGCAGTCAGTTCCACCGCCGGTTGCGCCTCCGTGAAGCGTGATGTGGCCGCCGCCTATGGTCCCGATTACGTGCTCACGAAGTCTCAGTACGAGCGGGTCGACGTAACCGGGAGTAAGCTCCAAACGTTGGTGCCGACGGCTGGAACGGTGTCCGCCTTGCCGCCGATCTCGCCGATTTACGTCATGAGCCCAAATGCCTTTCGCTCGCTCGTGCAACCGGGCCGTGGACCGACCCGGCGTTAATCAAGCGAGGGATCTGCGAGGACCGAAACGGACGCGCAGCGCGTCCTGATTCCTGGTCCAATCCAGTGCGGGAAAGCCTCGTGTCGGGGCCTTTCGTCCGAGCAAGGCGCGTGGCAGCTTAAGATGGAACGAGGTTCGGCCGTCGCTGAATTCGAGATTTCGGATCGCCACCTGACCGAGTCCGCGGAGCACGATCCGAATGACGGGCGGACGTTCGCACCGGCCATCCCAGGGAATGGTGGCCGCATGGTGGCGTGCGAGCCCTCCCCGGCGGCAGGCCGCACGCGCTTGAAACTCAATCGTGTGGCACGACTGAACTGTTTCCCATTCTCCGGCGGCGGTCTGGATTTCCACCGCGACCAGTTGCGCGGCGGGCGCGAAGTTTTCGACCACGTAGGAAACCTTCCAGCTGCCGATCGGGTTTGCGATCTCCCTGGCTCGGACGGCGTCGCCGCGAACCAACCAGTGATTCGGGCCTTCTTGCGCCCGGTCACGGGTCCGATTCCACATGGCCTTGGCCGCGCGTAGCGCCGCCGCGGTCGGCAAGCTTAGCTTTTCCGTTCCGCTCCGCCCGGCCTGACGCACGCGGAGATCGCGAACGGCGAGATAGTGGCGGAACTCGAGGGTGGATCGCAGCGGGGCCGGCCAGTTTCGGGTCTTCGCCTTCTGCGCGAGCTGGCGGAAAAATTTCTCCTCGGCGCGATAGGGAGCCAGCGGTTCGCGGGGCGAAAGCACGTCCCAGCGCGTGTTGATTTCCCAGCGCGGGTATCCGCCGAAGGGAAACCGATCGCTGGCCAGCGCCGCCCGGGCCGCCTCTCGCGGCCGGCTCGAAGCGCCGAACACGCGTTCGAAGCCGCGCGCCAACATTCGCTCCGGTTCGTGGCTCGCCGCGGGTTCCAGCCAGAGAGTCGCAGCCGCGGCATCGATCACAGTGGTGAGTTCGAGTGCCAGCCGGTTCGGCTCCCAACCGGTGACGAGAAAGCCGGCGGCGCCGTGGCGCTGGCAATGTTTCCACCACGAGAGGATGTTCTCCAACCGATCGCGAAAATGCGGCATCGGCTCGTGGCGAAACGCCCCATTCATCGGACAGCCCCAGTAGGAAAGGCCGCGGGCTCGCAGTTTTTCGCCGACGTCCGATTCCGCGAAGTTGAACAGCTCCACACGGGGACACCGTTTGAATGGATAGTAGTACCACTCGTAGACGCTGAGGTCCGAAGGCAGCAGCGGGATCGCGCCCGGAACAAAGTAGAGCATGTCCGCCCACATCCCGAGTTGCAGGCCGGCGGAATGGGCGACGCGCTGAAGTCGTTCCACGTAGCCCGCGAAATGCGCCGCGAGGCCCACGCGCCGAATTTCGCGCTGACTCCGGGGATGGCGCCCGAGGTGAAACGACTCATCGAGACCCACGTGGACGCGTCCGGCGGTGCAGAAGGGCGCCACGTCGTGGATCAGCTTTTCCGCGATCTCCAAGGTGCGGGGATGCACCGGACACATCTGCCCGCGATCGAGGGGCGAACCGTCGGGAGCGCGCAGTTCGTTCAGGTCGCGCAGGTCGGGCACCTTGATCAGATATTGCGTGTGCCCGAGGAGGTTGACGATCGGCACCACCTTGATGCCGACCGCCGTGGCCGCGGCCACGAGTTGCTGGACCTCACGATAGCTGTACGCGTCGGTCCGCGCGACGCCGGGGAGGCTCGGGTATTCGATCGCGTCCTCGAGATGGAGATAAAGTTCCTGATATCCCCATTCCGCGTAACGCGGCAGTTGGGCCAGCAGCCAGTCGAGCCGCTCCACCTGCCGTGCGAGATCCCACTGGAACGCTCGAATCATGGCTTTTTGCACCGCAAAAAACCTGGCGACGCTTTGCGTCGGGGGAATAGAGGAGCAGTGGACGGGGACAAAATGGAGGTCATTGATGCACTGGCGGGTTCGCCGCCTCAAGGGGCAACAAGCGGCGGCCGACTCCACCCGCCCCGCGATTTTCCGCTCGCGGAAAATCGCCTCCGGTTTTTGCGTAGCAAAAACCGTGTCGTTCTCGATTCGCCATATCTTCGTTTCCGACGGCCATAATTTTTTCGGCCGGTATGGGAAGGTGGCGGGCGAGCACGGCATGCAGGATGTGCCGCGCGTGCGCTGCCGGTCGGGGTGGGGCCTCGAGGGTGATCGCTTTTACGGCTATCGGCCCGGCTATCGCGGCCAGGTGACGTTCTTTGCGTGGGAGACGCTGCTCGCCGCGCGCAAAAAATTTCGCCGGCCCAGGCTCGCCGCGAGTGCGTTTCGCCGGAACGTGATCACGGAAGGGATTGATTTGAACACCCTGATCGGCCGGCGCTTCACGCTCGATGGAGTCGAGTTCGAAGGCACCGAGGAGTCGCGGCCCTGCCATTGGATGAACGGGGCCGTCGCGCCTGGCGCCGAGGACTGGATGCAGGGCCAGGGGGGCTTGCGGGCTCGCGTGCTCAGCGATGGCGAAATCGCCGTCGGGCCTTTCGAGCTACGCCTGTTTCAGGAAGTCGCGTAGCCACGCGATTCCGCCGGCTTCGTCGGAAAACCCGCCATCGAGCTGGGCCTCAAACGCGGCCTCGAGAATCGGCGTGAATTCCGGCCCGGGTTTCATTCCGAGTTGCAACAGATGCCGGCCGAGCACGAGCGGCCGCGGCGCCGAGTCCGCCACGGCGAGGGCGTGGGCTTTGGCGGCAAGCTCGTCGATGCGCACGTGAATTTCGGCCGACGGCAGCGGAGGCCGGCCGTTGCTGTCGGCGCGCATCACGAGGGCGAGTTCGTCGATCGTGGCGGGCGCGAGCTTCCGCGCCAGCCGGCGCACGGCGGTATCGGTGAACTCGGTCTGCCCGTGATGGTGGGCGAGGTGGTGAACCACGAGCGCCGCGACCGGGGCGTCCAACTCGAGCGGCGCGCCGATCCGGCGCAGGAACGCTCCGGCGATCGGTCCGCCTCTGGGTTCGTGGCCCGGACTGGTCCACCGCATCTGGCCCCGCTTCTCGGCGCGAACCGTGGTCGCGGGTTTCCCAAAATCATGCGCGAGCACCCCAAACATCAGGATCCGCCGCCGGCTGGCGTTGGCCGCTTTCCACTCGGGCAGCGCGACGAGCGCGTCGACGCAGTGCTGCGTGTGGGTGAAGACGTCGCCTTCCGGATGCCATTCCGGTTCCTGCAACGTGCCGCGAAGTGCCGCCACCTCGGGAAAATGCCGGAGCCAGTCCGTGTCCTCGAGGACGGCGAGTCCCCGCGAGGGCTTGATCGACTTCGTGGCCCATTTTTCCCATTCGCCCCAGACGCGTTCGACGGGAAGCTCCGGATAAGTGTTTGAAATCGTCCGGCAGAGAGTCGCGGTTTCGGGGGCCAGCGTGAAGTCGAACCGCGCTGCGAGTTGAAAGGCGCGTAGCACCCGCAACGGGTCCTCGACGAAGGCGGGACCGGTGTGACGGAGGATGCGGGCCTCCAGATCGCGGACGCCACCGTGCGGATCGATCAGTGCGTTGGAAAATGGATCGAGGGCGATGGCGTTCAGCGTGAAGTCCCGCCGGGCGGCGGCCTCCGCATCGGAGAGGGTGGGGTCCGGCTCGACGGCGAAACCGCGGTGACCCGCGCCGGTCTTCGACTCGCGGCGTGGGAGGCTGAAGTCGTATTCGCCCCCGCTCGCGCGGCTGCGCACCTTGAGCACACCAAAGCTGCGTCCCACCACGTCCGTGGATCCGAACGGCTGGAGTGCGCGGTGGAGGGTTTCGAAATCCACGCCGCCGACCTCGACGTCGAAGTCCTTCGGCGGAAGTCCGAGCAGCCAGTCGCGCACACCACCACCGACGAGGCGGGGACGGCCCACCCGCCGCACAGCCTCAAGCATGGCTCGCAAATCCGGCGGTAACGCCAGCGGAGGTCTCATGCGTCCTCCGTCCGAAAAGCAGCGGCGATGACGAAGACCCAACCCGCCATCAAAGCGACGCCACCGAGGGGAGTTACTGGACCGAGCCAGCGCGGCCCGCCGAGTGCCAAGCCGTAGAGCGAACCGGAAAACAAGATGATGCCCGCCACCCAGCAACGGGTCGCCCAGCGGAAATGTGTCCGCGTGCGTCCCGCCGACCCGCGCAGCCAGATCGCGGCGCCGAAGAGGGCGAGGGCATGGAAAAGATGGTACCGGGATCCCGTTTCCCAGGCATGACTCATCCCGCGCTCCGCCAGTGTCGCCGCCAGCGCATGCGCTCCCATCGCGCCCAGCGCGACACCGGTCAGCCCAAAGACGCCGGCGGCGAGGAGGGGAAAGCGGGAGGGCGAGGTCATGTCCGAAGTTCACACATTGACAGGGGGAAACAAGAACGGAGGCTCGGCCGCTTCCGGCTGTGAACAACTATTCCGGTGCCGGGCGGAAAACTCGGTTGACAGGCTTTCCACAAACCTTAGCTCTTGGCCTCTTTTCCGCATGAAAACGTTCCTCGCCAAGAAGGAGACGGTGCAACCCAAGTGGCATCTCATCGATGCCGAAGGGGTTCCGCTCGGTCGTCTCGCCGTCAAAGCCGCCAACCTTATCCGCGGCCGTCACAAGGCTATCTACACGCCGTCCGTGGACACCGGGGACTACGTCGTCGTGATCAACGCGAACAAGGTCGTCCTGACCGGCAAGAAGGAGCAGCAGAACGAGTACATGTTCTTCTCCGGCTTCGTCGGTGGCGAGAGCTACCGCAAGACCACGGTGATGCGCGAACGCCATCCCGAGTTCATCATCGAGCACGCGGTCAAGGGCATGCTGCCCAAGAATCGCATTGCCGCCACGATGCTGAAGAAGCTGCGGGTTTTCGCCGGTGCGACCCACACGCACGAAGCCAACAGCCCCCAGAAAATTTCCGTCTGATCCTGACCGACCATGAGCGCTGCAACTCCCGTCACCATTTACGCCGGCACCGGCCGCCGCAAAACCTCCTCGGCCCGCGTGCGGATCACCGAAGGCACCGGCAAGCTGTCCGTCAACAACCGCGAATTTGAAGAGTATTTCTCACACGAGAATTTCGCCAAGCAGGCGTACGCGCCGCTCCTGACGGTCGACATGCGTGAGAAGATCGACGTGACCGCGACCGTCGTCGGCGGTGGCGTCGCCGGCCAGGCCGGTGCGGTGGCCCACGGCATCGCCCGTGCACTCCAGAAGATGAACATGGAGCTGCGTCCCGCCCTCAAGAAGGCCGGCCACATCAAGCGCGACCCGCGCCAGAAGGAACGTAAGAAGCCCGGTCAGCCCGGCGCCCGCAAGCGGTTCCAGTTCTCGAAGCGCTAAGCCGCTTTCGAATTCCGTTTTATCAACGCCGTCCGCCAAAAGCGGGCGGCGTTTTTCTTGGCTGGTTTGGCGGCGCTCCGGATGGCCGCGTGACGTAATACCTGGATTCCGGAGTTAAGGGGTTCGTCGTGGCCCTGTCCGTGAGGACAGGGACTTCTCGATCGCTTTGCATGAAGCTGTCCCGCTGCTCACGCAGCGGGCGACAAAGCGAATTTCGCCAAGTTAAACGAAACCCAGATTCGGCCGCGCGAACCGGCCGATGTTTGGAAGGACGGTGGACAGGCTGCTTGCGCCGACGCCAAACCAGGTGGCGAGCGTGGCATTGTATTCGTCGACGCTCGTCGAGGGAATCCAGCGGCCGCGTCCGGTGTCGTCCGGACCGTTCACGGCCAGACTCGGCATCGTGCCGTAGATGTCACCGCCCTGAACCGCGCCGCCCATGATGAACTGGTGATTGCCCCAGCCGTGGTCGGTGCCGCCGGAATTGGGCACATAGGTGCGACCGAAATCGGAGGCCGTGAACGTGGTTACCTGGTTCGCCACGCCCAGCTCGACGGTCGCGTCGTAGAACGCCTTCATCGCCCCGCTCAACTCCGCCAGCAGCGGCCCGTGGCCCTCGGCCTGGGCGCCGTGGAGATCGAAGCCGCCGAGTTGGACGAAGAAGACCTGGCGCTTCAGCCCGAGCGTGGAGGCGACAGAGATCAGCCGGGCGACCATCTTCAAGCTGGCGGCGGTTGACGTGGTGGGAAACGTGGTGGTGAGAGCAGGCGCGGCCGCGAGCGCGGCCCCGGCGGTCGTGTTGTCGTCGAGCGCCTTCTTGGTAATCCCGGCGAACGCCACGGCGTGAGCGTTGGTGCCCGGCGCGATTAGCGTGGCGCGATGGGCATTGTAGAGTTGTCCCCGGACACCCACGGGCGAATCAGGTCCCATCAGTAAATTCGGCGTCCCACCGGATCCGATGGCAAATTGGGCGACCCGGTTGCCGAGTTGGAACGAGTTCACCCCGTTCAGCGTGATCGACATCGAAACTTGGTTGCTCGAGTTCATCGCATCGAGGAGGTCGGCGAGCCGCCCGCCCCAGCCGGTCTCGAACGGGCGGTCCGGAATGCTGCTCTGCCACTGGATCGTCTGATCGCTATGCGAGAAAAGCTGGGGTGGCCGTTTTCGGCCGGCGTTGTAATCCGCCAGCGTGATCGGGGCGACGAGCGTCCCGACGTTCGCGAGAACCGCGAGTTTGCCGCTGCCAAAGAGCGACTGGAATCCGGGAACGGAGGCGTGCAGCCCATAGCTGCGGCCGTCGGAAAATGTCCGCGGAGTGATCGGAAGCAGGCTGGACTGCGTGAGCGCCAGGTCGGCCCGCGCCTTGGCGTAGGTCGCGTAGCTGCTGCTGTCCGTGGGGACGAGGACGTTGGTCGCATCGTTGCCGCCCTGCAGGTACAGGCAGACGAGCGCCTTGAAGTCGGCCGGCACGGCGGCGGCTCGCGAGGGGAGCGCATCGCCCGCCATTGCGCCCACGAGGCGGAGCTGGCCGAGCGCGGAGAGCAGTCCGGTGGTGCCGACGGCGGCACAACATTGCCCGAGAAAACGCCGGCGCGGGATTTGGTGCATCGCGGAAAAGGGCTTCAGTTTAACGCTGAGTCGCGCCGTCCCAGCAGACGACGGCGAGATTGATCGCGGCGCGAACTCGCTCGAGCGGGCTGACCGAGCTGGTGGTGAGAGCTTGGAGATAGCTCGCGAGGGTGGCCTTGGTCGTCGCGGACATCTGGTTGCCGCAGAAGATCAGACTCAGTTGCTCGATGAGGGCGTTGGTGTCACTGGCATTGGCGAGAAAGGCAGAAAAGTCCGGCACGAGATAGGGCGAGAGCCCGCTCGCCGGCGGCGGCAGCGTGCTCGCGTCCCGGTAGATGTAGGCCTGGAGCACGCGCGGCATCAGGATGGCAAACGATGAATCGGCGAGCTCCATCTCCGGTGAAACGAGCCCAGCCGCAGCCATGGCGCCCGGTTGCGTGTAGGTGGGAGAGAAGAAGTTGAAGACCGTCTTCGCATTGAGCGGCGCCTGACCGACCGATGCCGGAAAAATGAGCGAGTTGAAGGTGATGCCGGGATTGTAGATTGCATCGAGGAACTCGCCGTTGGGTGCGGCGGCTTTCACCGCTCGCAGGAGGGCCGCGACCCGGATGATAGGTTCCTTGAGTTTGCCGTACCCGGTATTGTTCACGACGTCGGGCGAGCGAGCCTCGTAGTCGGTTAGAATCGCGCGGACCACGGTACCGAGATTGCCGCGCGTGCCGCTGCCATCGTTCGCCCAGACCTGCGCCACTCGATAGACATAGCCCGGACTTGGATTCGCCGTGACCAGTCGCTGGATCAGGTGGCGTGAAACGAACGGTCCGATGTTCGGGTGGGCGCACAACGTGTCGAGAAATTGCCGCAGGTCCTGGAGTCCGGTCTGGCCCGCGGGAATGACCGTGGGATGGGCTTCGCCCAGCGGGACCTGCTCGAGGCTGACGACCCGCTTCTCGCCGGTCTCATGAAACGCCGGGTAATTCCGCATCGGCACCATCCAGCCGGAGCCATCGGCGATGGGCGTCCGCGATGCCGGCCCGGGCGGCCGCCGTAGAAACGAACCAACGTTGCTCAGGCTGTCGGGATAGCCGTACTCGGGATTGGCGTACGTCCAACCCGTGAAGATTTTGGCCGTTTCCGAGATCGTCGTCTGGTCGTAGGTCGGGATCGGCTGGCCGGTCGAGTCGAGCAGCAGCGTCCCATCCGGCTGCAGCTGGACCAACCCGATCGTGAAGAGCTGCTGGACTTCGCGGGCGTAATTTTCGTCCGGGGCGGTGCCTTTCGTCGGGTCGGCCTTGAGGTTCCCGAGGTAGGTCAGCCAGTTGCCCATCGAGACGCTCAGGCTCACGTCCTCGAGCAACTGCCGATAATTGCCGAAGGCACCGGCGAGGAGAGTATCGTAGTACTTGGCCTTGATATCCCCGTAGTAGCTGGAGTCGCTGCCATCCTCGCCCACCACCAGGAGTTCACTGAGCGCAAACGCCACGCGTTGCCGCAATTGGTCCGGCGCCGTGACGGAAATTTTCCACCACGCCGCGTGCCATTCCACTGGCATGACTGCGCGCTGGATACCGCTGACACTGGGAATTACGGGCGGCGGCACGGCGGCGGTAGTGGCACGGACCGTCGCGAGCGCAGACGTCATCGGCAGGGCCATCTGATCGTCGATCCAGCCCGGGATGCCGCGCGCTCGCAGCGCAGCGATCGATTCTGCGGTCGGTCCAAACGTGGCCTGGGTGAGGAAGCGCGCCGCATCCGTCAGGGTTGGCGCCGCCAGCGCAGAGGCCGCCACGGCCGGTGGCGCGGCAGGCGTGGTGAAAACCTGCGAACCCGTCGCCGTGATGAGTGTGCCGCGGAGTTCGCCGCCGGGGAAGCGGGCGGTGTCGAGGCCGACGTAAATGTTGCCCGTGTTCAGCGCCTCGATGAGCGCCGCCGTGGTGTAGGCGCCGGTGGCGGTGTAGGACCACGTCCGCCCCGAAACCTGCCCGAGGCCGAGGTTGGAGACGTAATCGCCCGACGGCCCGATGCGTAGGTGGCCGCCGGTCTGCGGGGAACTCAAATTCGAGAACGTGACGCTCACGCTCGCCGTGCCGTCGCTGTTGACCTGCAGCGTGGCAGTTCCGGACGCGAGCGAACCCGAGGCGGAACTCTCGGGCCGCAGAATCGCGAAATAGAGATTCGAGGCCGGGCGAAGGCCGGTGACCTGAGCGGTGACGTCGGCGCCGTTCTGGGTCAGCGTTCCACCGGCGGTGCGGGCCGGCAACGCCGTGCTGTGGGAGGTGATCCCATTGACGAAGCGGAGCTGGGAGATCCCGCTGAGCTGCACCGATTGGGAGTTGGCCTGGACGAGGTCGCCACCGGTGACGCGCGTGTCGTCCGCGCCGCCTAGAAACAGCATCGGCGTCGCGGCGTCGAACGCGCTGATGTCGCCTACGAACACCGGCCCGCCGAATTGGACGGCGGGCGCGTAGATGCCCGTCACGCCGCGGGTGGCGAAGTAACTGCCGTTGGCCGAGCGGAGGCCGGCAAATTTTCCGTCGGTGCTCGTGATTGCGACCGAGGCGATGCTCGCGAGGCCCTCGTAGGTGACACCGTCCTTGTAGAGGGCGGGGTTCGCGTTGATCAGCGTGCCGACGCTGAAGATTGAGAGGTTCGTCGTCTCATTGGCGCCAGCGAGCACGATGCGCGCGTGGCCCTTCATGTAGCCGAGCGACTGGCTGTATTTGACCGGGGCCGCCGGCCCGGAGGGATTCTCCAGAGTCAAAGTCAGAGTGCCGGCACCGCTGAATTCCACCTGCACGATGTCGTCCGTCAGATCGATTTAAGAGATGCGGAGGATCTGCCCGGGATCGGCCGTGACACTCGCCGCGGCGCCGCCGAGGAGAATTTGATCATACGTGAAGCCCGTCACCGGATGCACGATGTCGGGATACTCCGTCCCTTGTCCGACGCGCTTCGCTGTGGTCGTCACGCCCACGATGGCCGGGGCGGACGTGAATCCGACACTCCCGCTGGTGACCGTGACGGTATATAGCCCCGCCTGGGCCGGCTGGAGGTTCGTCAGGGCGAGCGTGGAACTCGTCGCCCCGGAAATGTCCGCACCGTTGAATTTCCACTGATAAGTCAGCGGGCTTCCGGCCGCCGTGACGTTGAGCGTCACACTCCCGCCGATGGCAACCGTCTGACCCTGGGGTCCGGCGGTGATGATTTGAGCATTCGCCAACGCGCTCAGCCAGAGTGCGGCGACCAGGCCCGCGAGACATTGAACGAGGCGGAGGGGAGGCATCGAAGCGGTAGGATTACGTAGAAACCCTCGCCGGTCTTGGCAAGTTCGCGCGGGACTGAAGCTGAAGGAAGCGCCCCCGCGGGGCGCTTCCGGGCCTCAGGAGCCAGCCCGTCCGTACCTGGCTGGGGCTGGGTGTTCGAAAGCATGGCATCAACAATTGGGCTGCAACGGCCGACAGCCAATGCGATGAAGGCAGTCCCGTCTCCTGCCCGACTTTCTTCCCCATGACTTCGCGTTCGCTACTGCTCGCCCTCCTTGGATTCACCGTGACGGTCGTGTCCGCCGTCGCCCAGCCCACCGGCCTGCAAAAAAAAGACGTGGTCTTCGGACCGACCAAGCCGATTAAGACGAAGCTTCCGCCGAATTATTCGATCCCCACGGTCGACATCAGTGGCGAAACCGCCCGGCAGGTGATCGTGGATCGCGAGGCCGGGCAGTATCTCGGCCATCCGACGACCATGTTGCTCGAGGACGGGCACACGATGCTCACCGTCTACCCGCGTGGCCATGGCCGGGGTGCGATCGTCTACAAGCGCAGCACCGACGGCGGCCTGACGTGGAGTCAGCGGCTGCCGACGCCGAAGAATTGGGAAACCTCGATGGAAGTGCCGACGCTGCATCGGGTCGTCGACGCGGCCGGCCGCAAGCGGCTGATCATGTTCAGCGGTCTCTATCCGATCCGGATGGCGGTGAGCGAGGACGACGGCGCGACGTGGAGTGACCTCAAGCCGATCGGCGACTTCGGCGGGATCGTCGCGATGGCGACGGTGATTACTCTGCAAACCCCGGGACAGTATCTCGCGTTTTTCCACGACGACGGCCGGTTCATCCGCGGCGGCGAGGTGGCAGCCAACACGCAGCGCAGTCCCCATACGAACTTTGTGTCCACGGCGGCGAAGCCGTGGCGGTTCTGGGTTTACACCACGCTGTCGAAGGACGGCGGATTGACGTGGAGCGTGCCGGCGCCGATCGCGATGCGACCGGACGCCGATCTCTGCGAGCCGGGGGCGCTGCGTTCTCCCGATGGCAAACAGATCGCCGTGCTGCTGCGCGAGAACTCCCGGACCTACAATTCGTACATCATCTTTTCCGATGACGACGGCCTCACCTGGACCGAGCCGCGCGAAGTTCCCGCGGCGCTCACGGGTGATCGCCACGTCGCGAAGTACACGAAGGACGGGCGGCTGTTCATCAGCTTCCGTGACATGACGCATGGCAGCAGCACGCGTGGCGATTGGGTCGGGTGGGTGGGCAGCTACGACGATCTCGTGAAGGGCAACGAGGGCCAGTATCGCGTGCGGATCATGGACAACACGAAGGGCGCCGACTCCACGTATCCGGGCGTCGAACTGTTGCCGGACGACACGATAGTCACGACGACCTACGGCCATTGGACCGAAGGGCAGGAACCCTACATCGTCAGCGTGCGATTCAAACTCGCCGAACTGGATGCGAAGCTGAAGCGCTGAAGGCCACAACTGAACTGGTTCCCACCGCACTCATGACGAAGAACTCCTCCGGTTGCCCCGCGGAAATGCGGGCCCGCCTCACCGGGCCAATGCCGTCGCTCAAGACGCCTTTCCTCAAGGACGGCGCGATCGATTTCAACGGCCTGCGCCGGCTCATCGATCACAACATCGCGGCGGGAGCCAAGGCGCTGATGCTGACGGCGGGCGACAGCCATTACGTCTCCCTCTCGGAAAAGGACATTGCCGACGTGACGAAGGCGACGGTGCAACACACGGCCGGCCGCGCGCTCGTGATTGCCGCGGACCGTTACTATCACACGTCGCAGGCCGTCGAGTTCGCCACCTTTGCCCGCGAGACTGGCGCGGATCTGCTGATGGTGATGCCGCCGGATTGGGGTGGGTCGGCCACGCCGCAGAGTTTCGCCGAACACTACCGCACGGTTTCGCAGGTGATGCCGGTGATGATCGTCTCGAATGTGTTCATCGCGCGTGGGGCCAAGTTTGGCCTCGATACACTCCGCCTCGTGCGGGACACCGCGGAAAACGTCGTCGCGATCAAGGACGACATGTGTGGCGAGTTCGCGCGCAAGATGTCCCTGCTTGTGCAGGATCGCTGGGCGGTGATTTCCGGCGGACAGAAGCAGAATCACCTCAACAACCATCCTTACGGCTGCGACGGGTATCTCTCGACGTTCATCACGATGCAGCCGCGCGTGGCGCACGACTACTGGGCGGCGATCACGACGAACAACGCCGCGGAGATCCGCCGGATCATTCGCGACATCGACCATCCGTTCTTCGAACTCGTGCTCGGTCTGCCCGGTGGGTTCAACGCCGGCATGCATGCCCTGCTTGAACTGAAAGGCCTCGCGGGCCGGTGGCGCCGCAAGCCCTACCACAGCCTGACGGACGCGGAGATGGAGTCGTTTGCAGCCGGCGTAAAAAAATTAGGCCTGCTCGATTGAGCAGGCCATTGTTGTAGGGCCGGCGTTTATCGCCGGGCCGATCCCCACTCTACTTGCCTTTCGGCGCGAGCATCTGCAGCGCGGCCAGATCGATTTTCCGGATGCGCAGCCGGTTCAACCGGTGGTTGTCCCCTTTGCCGCCGGCGCAGTAGGCGAGGAGCACGGCTTTGCCCGTGAAATGGATCGCGGTGTAACAGTAGCCCTCCTGCGTCGAATCGTTCTGGTCGGCGAGGAAAGTGGGGCCCCACGTGGCGTCCGTGATCCCGTGGCCGACCGCGCCGACGAGCGGCGTGCGATCCCCGCCTGGCTTCTCGAGGGGCCGGGTCTGGTAGTTCGGGATCGGATTCCAAATCGCGAGCAGGTTGTTCGAGCCGGGCAGCCGCTTCATCGAGAGTGGCGAGACCGGCGACGTGAAGCGGGAAGGCTGCGGAATCGTCCAGGTTTCGCCGCCGTCCGCCGAGAAGAATTCGTACTGCCGTCCGAGATCGGTGCGCGCGTAACCCCAGAGGACACCCCCGGCCATTTCCACCACGCCGGGCTCCTGCAGGCCGGCCGTCGTATGCGGGCTCGGCAGCGTGCACATCTGCGCGGATTCGCGCCAGGTGCGGCCGTCGTCGTCGGAGAGGAAGAACGTGGTGATGCCGCGCCAGTCGACCGACTCGGGATCGTTGGTGCCGCCGATCTGGCGATGCCACGCGGCCGGGATGAGCAGCCGGCCGGAGGAGAGCCGGATGACGCGGTCGTTGTTCACGACGTAATATTCAGAGGCGGACATGCACGAAACCGGCGCGGACCACGTGCGGCCTTCGTCGGTGGAACGGCGCAACTGCATCCGCAAATCGCTCCAGCTGTTCCGCAGGCAATAGAACAATCCGAGATCCCCGTTGCCGAGCCGCAGCAGGGTGACGCTCATCACATTCATCGCCTTGTCCTCGCCGGGCGTGGCGATGACGGTGTCGCCACTCCAGGTTTCGCCTTCGTCCGCGGACACGCGCGACGCCAGCACGGCCTTGGCGTGATCGTCGAACGCGTCGCCGACGAAGTGGCTGTAGACGAAAAGAATCCGGCCGTCCTTCAGCGTCGCGAACGAGCCCTCGCTGTTTCGGGCGTTGCCCTTGGACGGTGGCAGTTCGAGAACGCTGCGGCTGGTGGGAACCGTGACGGCGGTGGTGCCCGCGAGCGTGGGGGCGCCGGTGGCAAAGGATCCGGCCAGGAGAGCAGCGAATCCGGTGAGAAGGAGGCGGCGTGAGATAGTCATGCGTGAAAGATGATGGGGGGCGGAGACGGAAAGAGGCCGGCTGACGGCGGCACGAACGGAACTGCGTTCGGGCCGCGCAGGCTCAAGGCGCGAGAATCCAATCCTGATTGACCCGCGTGAACGTAATGAACTCGTAGCCCGTCTTCGTGCCGCGTTCCCAGAGGACGCCCAGCGAATTGTCCTTGAGCACCGTGGTTTCCGAGTAGGCGGCGAAGTCGGTCGAGATCGTTTTGCCCGCGCCGAAAGTCTTGCCGTCATCGGTGCTGGAACGAAGCACGAGGTGCTTGCGTTCCTTCCCGATCGGGCCGGTCGACAGCAGTCGCGCCTTGCCGCCGGCGGGAACGTAGCGCTCGAGGGCGCAGGCCACCGCGGTGACGGTGATGCCGGTGCGGGCAGGGGTCCAGGTGACGCCGCCGTCGGAGCTCTCGGCGAACCAGCGGTTGGCCACGCCTTCGTCCTGGCGCATGTCGAGGAGGATGCGGCCGTCATTCAGCTCCGCGACCTGGTTTTCGCTGCCCGCCAGCGGTCCTTTGGGGGTGGGAACCTTCTGCCCGCGATGCCACGTCTGACCGTGGTCGTCGGAGTAGACCGTGAAGGCTGCGTACGGCATTTCCCAGAAGGCGATCAACAGCCGGCCCTTGCTCGTCTGAATCGCACCGCCCGGGCCGGGAATGCTCACGTTCCACTTCGGATCCTTCAGGTCGCGGGCCACCGAAGTCAGGTCGATCGGCTCGGACCACGTCTTGCCGTTGTCGCCGCTCCAGCGGGCGAAATTGGCCATGTCGTCGCTGCCGGGCCGCGCGGTGAGCGAACTGCGCTTCGGCCGGCCGCGAATGTAGAACACCCAGAGCTTGCCGTTCGTGCGATCGAGGATGGTGGCGGGATTCGCCGAAGACCATTCCTCGCCGAAATCCTCGAGCACCGCCATCTTCGACCACGTGGCGCCGTTATCCGTGCTGCGCTTGTAGACGAGGTCGACATCCTGCCGGCCGAAACCGGGATCCTCGCGCGTGTACTTGCGGGCCTCCGCAAACGCGATCAGCGAGCCGTCGGCGGCCGTCTCGATCGCGGGGATGCGATAGGTGTGATAGCCATCCTGGCCGGAAGTGAAGACGTCGACCTGCGTCAGCGTCGGGGCGGCGAAGGCAGTCGTAACGGTCAGGAACGCGAGGGGAAGGAAGCGCTGGATATGCAATGGAGCCTTTCAGTTGGGGCCGCGGGGCGGCCGGGTTCGACGAAACGATGCGGGGACAAGAATCAAGTCCGCCCGCGGGCGGACAAGGGAGGATAACGTGGCATCTGGCCGGACAAGACATCGCGGGTCGGGGGCGGATTTTTCCCTCGCCACACCGCGGACCGCGCCTGCCACTTCTCGGCCATGCCACTCATCGACAAACCATTGCCGGAGCTTCTGGCGTATCGCGGTCGCAATCCCCGTCCGACGGATTTCGACGCCTACTGGGATGCGGCGCTGCGCGAGCTCGATGCCACGCCCCCGCAGCCGGAGTTGCGGCCGAACCCGAGCATGTCGACGCGCGCCATCGAATGCTTCGATCTCTGGTTTACCGGCGTCGGCGGAGCTCGAGTCTATGCGAAGTACCTGCGCCCGCGGAATGCCGGCCAGGAGGGGAGGCTGCCGGCGGTGCTGCAGTTTCACGGCTACTCCGGCAACAGTGGCGACTGGATCGACAAGTTCGCCTGGCCGGCGGAGGGATTCTGCATCGCGGCGATGGATTGTCGCGGCCAGGGCGGACGTTCGGAGGACAGCAGCCAGCTCAAGGGTCCGACTTTGCGCGGACACATCGTGCGCGGCTTGGAAGACCCTGATGCGCGCAAACTCATCTACCGTCAGGTCTATCTCGACACGGTCCAACTCGCGCGGGTGGTGATGAGTTTCGCGGAAGTGGATCCGGATCGCGTGGGCTGCTTTGGTCCCTCGCAAGGCGGCGGACTGACGCTCGCCTGTGCGGCGCTCGAACCGCGCATTCGGCGCGCCGCGCCGGTGTTTCCGTTTCTCTGCGACTTCCAGCGGACGTGGGAACTCGATTACGCCAAGGACGCCTACGAGGAGCTGAGGCTCTTCTTTCGCTTCTTTGACCCGCGCCACGAGCGCGAGCAGGAGATATTCACGAAGCTCGGCTACATCGACTGCCAGCATCTCGCGCCGCGGATTCGGGCCGAGGTCCTGATGTTCACCAGTCTGATGGACACGATTTGTCCGCCGAGCACCCAGTTCGCCGCGTACAACAGGATTCCCGGAAAGAAGGATTTGGTGATCTACCCCGATTTCGCGCACGAGAACCTGCCGGGTCAGATGGACCGCACGTTCAATTTCATGAGGGGCCTCTGAAGCGGTGCAGGGCTTGCGCTCGTCGCCCGGCCACGTCTTGCCTGCGCGAAACGGCCCGTCGGCGGGCGACGGCCCTCCCGGGCGGAAACCACCGGGCCGCGCGCTGGTCAACTCGGCTTACCGCGGTCGTCGAATTGTGCCGTCGGTATGGGCGGGCCTTAGTCGGGGCGCTTCCCGCGTTGTCCCCTTGCTGCCATGAATCCGAAAAAAGACTCCTCTCTCTCTCGTCGTAATTTCCTGCAGCTTTCCGGTGTCGCCGCCACCGCCGCGACGTTGCGGCTTGTCCCCGAGGCCCAGGCGGCGGCGGCTCCGGCCGCGACCACGGCTACGCCGGCGTCCGGTCCGAAAACGGTGGAGGACATTGGTTCGCGGCGGGAATTGTTCGTCGACGATTTCCTGATTGAGCGGATGTCGGGTCGCGCCGAGCTCCGCCTGCACCATCCGCAGCCGCGGGAAATTGTGATCGAACACGATGCGCCCTGGGAAGGCAGCGGCAGCGGTTATCACAGCCTCTTCAAGGACGGCGATGTCTACCGGCTCTATTACAAGGCGTGGCATCTTGAGGGCAGCCAGAAGAACCCGTACACGGGTGACGCGGACGCGCACCGGCTCTGCTATGCCGAGAGCACCGATGGCGTGCACTGGCGGAAGCCCGAGCTCGGACTTTTCGAATTCGCAGGTTCGAAGGCGAACAACATCGTGCTTCCGAGCGGGCCGTGGGGGAGCATGCACCTCAGCGCCCCGGAGTCCGCCGTGTTTTTGGACGAGAATCCCGCCGTGCCGGCGGACGCCCGCTACAAGGCGCTCGTGCGCAGCCGCAAGCCCTTTGGCCTGATCGCATTCAAGTCGGGCGACGGCCTGCGGTGGACGCCGATGAGCGAGAAGCCGATCATCACGGAAGGCGCGTTCGATTCGCAGAACCTCGCCTTCTGGGACGAGCGCCGCGGCGAGTATCGCGCCTATTGGCGGTTCTTTTCCGAGGGCGTGACGAACGAGGCGACCTGGAAGATCAATGGCTATCGCGGTATCCGGACGGCCACTTCGAAGGACTTCATCAATTGGACTCCGTTCCAGGAGGTGACGTACTTCGGCGCGCCGACCGAGATCCACCTCTACACCAATCAAATCAAACCCTACCACCGCGCGCCGCACCTCTTCGTGGGCTTTCCCATGCACTACGTGGATCGCGGCTGGAGTGACTCGACCCGGGCGTTGCCCGAGCTCGAGAACCGCGAGCTGCGCGCCACCGTGAATCCGCGTTACGGCACCGCGGTCTCGGACTCGTTGCTCATGACGAGTCGCGACGGAGTGCGTTTCAAACGCTGGGACGAGGCGTTCCTGCGTCCTGGGATCGAACGCGAGGGCACGTGGAACTACGGCCACCAGTGTCTGGCCTGGCATCTGATCGAAACGCCCTCGGACCTCATCGGTGGCGCGCCCAACGAACTCTCGTTCTATGCCGTGGAGAGTTACTGGACGGGCAAGAGCAGTTTGCTCCGGCGTCACACGCTGCGGCTCGACGGTTTTGCTTCCGTCCACGCCGCAGTTCCGGGCGGTGAGGTGGTCACCCGGCCGCTGCGCTTTGAGGGCAATGTGCTCCGTTTGAATTTTTCCTCCGCGGCGGCGGGTGGAATCAAGGTCGAGCTGCAGGACGAAGCGGGCCAGCCACTGCCGGGATTCGCACTGGCCGACAGCCAGCCCGTCTTCGGCGATGCCCTCGACCGCAAGGTCACCTGGAAGAACGGGTCGGATCTCGCCTCGCTGCAGGGCAAAGCCATCCGGATCCGGTTCGTAATCGATGACGCGGACATTTTTGCCCTCCGTTTTGCTTCGGTCTGACCCCTGATCGCGGCTTTTTCCTTCCATTGGAAGGACTCCGGGCACCGGCCAAAAACTTGTTTACTGTCAGATAAGTAAGATTACCGCTGGATTCCGGGCCGTAAATCCGCCTTTTAGAGACCGAGTGCACATCCGAGGCATTTCCACTTCAGATTGGGCATCCAGCGGCGCGGCGGAAACGTCAGCGAATTTTCGCGGGGCGCGTCGTCTTCGTTCGCGGACGAGCGCCTTCACGCTCGTCGAGATCATGGTCGTGATCACGATCATCAGCATGCTCGCGGCCGCCGCGGTGCCGACGATTGTGAAGGTGAAGCGCCGTTCGCTCGCGACGGTCGTGGCGAACGATCTCCGCGTGTTCGGCGCCGCCTTCGAAAGCTACGCCCATGAGGCGGGGTCCTGGCCGGCGGAAGTCGATGCCGGCGTTCTGCCTCCCGAGATGGCGAGCCGCATCAACTCCAGCGCCTGGATGAAACCCGCGGTGATCGGCGGACAATACAATTGGGAGAACAATCAGACTCACGCCGGCACCACTTATCGTGCGGTCATTGCCATTAGCAGCACCTCCGCCTCGGCGGTGGTCCAGGATGCCGATCTCCTCGAGGCCATCGATACCGTGATGGATGACGGCAATCTGGCCACGGGCAGTTTTCGCATCGGTGCGGACGACGAACCCATCTACATCGTGTCACAATGAGCAAGCCATCCACATTGCTGGTGACGGTGTCGCTCCGGCACCTGTCGGTTGACGGAAAGAAAGCGGCCGCGGACTTGCCGCCGGCCAAGGTTCCCTACGTTTCTCCGGACCAGTTGCGCAAGTTGCTGACGGCGGTCGAGTCCCTCGCGCCGTCCGTGGTTTTCCCGGCCGAGCCGGAACTCCGCATCACCGGTGGCCCCGGAGAATTCGTGGTCCGGGTCAAGAGTGGCCAGCTCCATCTTGTGAGCTGGTCCAAGGCTCACAAGGGCGGCGTCTATTCGGCCGACCAGATCGTTGCCGCCATCACCGATGAAGGCGCGGAAGAGGAAGTCGCGGCAACGAGCGGTGGAGGTGGCAGGAATTGGCGGGAGAAGGTCACGATGGCCCTGATGGGCCTCGCGATCGTCGGCATCAACACTTTCACCATTTGGTTTCTGACCAAGCCGCCGCGCAGTCTCGTGGGTGACTACCGGGTCCTTCCGTCCGAGCGGGCGGAGCGCGTGATCACGGAAGTCGCAGGCACCTACGAAACCGGCAAGAAGCCGGGCGACCGTCGCCTCGAGATCGTCACGCCCGCCACAGGCAAGCGCCTGAAGTACGCCCCCGGCGGCGCCGTCAAGGATGTCCAGACCTTCGAGGTGAAGCCCGTGGAGGCGGCGGGCAGCGTCGCGCTGCTGACGAGTCGCAAGTCGCTGATCAAGGTCAAGGACAACGTCTCGGTCGTGCTCTACGGGGACACCTACACCCGGGTGCAGAAGTAATTCGTCGGGTCCGGTTCCGCGTCTTTGAGATGGCCGTGCGGGCTGGAACATGTCCTGCTTTCGCCCACTTGGAATGAATCTCTCCCGCGTCGCCCTCCCTGCTGCCTTCTTCGCCTCTGCGTCCGTCCTCCTGGCTCATCCGGGGCATGACGGTCACGACCTCACCTGGGACTTTCAGCACCTTGCGGCCAACCCGATCGCGACCCTGCTGTGTGCCGCGGTCCTGGTCGGTGCGGCGTGGGGATTGTCGCTCGGCTTCGGGGCCCTGGCGGCGCGTCGTCAGAGCTTGCGCAAGTCCGCCGACAGCTCGCGGAAATAAGCCGCGAGGATTCGGCGCGCGTCGCGCAGCGCCTGCCTATTCAACCTCGGCGAATGCGCACGGCTTTCGCCTGGGGGAATGAAACGCCGCTTGGAAGCTGATTAGCCACCCGGCATCAATGCTGATGGCTGGGTCCGAGCTCATGAGAGGGTTTGTTGCCGCGGACGAATCGTCCCGGGCGAAACACGGCGGTGGTGGCGGTGAAAGGGATCTTCAGTCGATCGAGCAGCTGGCGAATCGCCGGCTCGTCAGCGGCGAGCAGGCGGTTGGTCTCGGCGGAAAGCTCGAGGTGGAGGTTGCCAATTGCCCAACCGATTCCCGCGGCCGCGGACGGAGCCAAATCGAGATGGATCGCGACGACCGATTCCGGGGCTTGCTGCACGACATAGCGGTGGGTCGCCGATTGCCAGACGACGTCGCCGTCGCGCAGCGGCATCTCCAATTCGAAACCGAAGTCGGTGCCATCGTCGGCGGTGCCCCGCCAGCGCCGCCTGGCCAGCGTGATCCGGTCGGCGCGGAGTGTCCGGGCCGGCAGCGCGGGGTTGGGGGAGCCGACGATCGAGTTGACGAGGTGCAAGCGGGGTCAGAACAGAAAATAGCGGTGCGCCAACGACAGCACCTGAACCGGCTCACACGTGAGATGCCCGCCATCCGCCTTCACCGGGTAGGTCTCGGGTTCCACTTCAGTATTCGGCATCGCGTCTTTCAGGATCATGTCGCGCGGCCCAATGTCGCGGCAATTCTTCTCCGGGTCCAGCCGGCGAGAAAAGCCGGACGGGCGCGGACACGTTTTGGGGAGAATTTCCCTTTCAATGTCATAGGAGCCCAGCCGCCCGTCGGTGTTGGCAAGGTTGCTGCTAAGAGAGGGGGACTGCGCACCTCCCGTTCTCTTAACCCTCATCCTCAACCCAGTTCCTTATCCTGCCATGTGGGCGCGACAGTCCCCACCTGGCCGGCAAACTCCCAACTACCTAGAATGACGTTTACTCACTCGACAAATTCATGGAGAACTACCGTGATTTTGTTGGCGGGTCGACAGCACTAGCATCGATCGCTCTCATGGATCGTTAGCCATTTCCGAAAAAAACTATGAACAAGATACTCCTTATCGCCCTTGCGGGCGCTCTTAGCGTTGGTGCGCTGAACGTGCGGGCTCAGGCGGGCGCCACGGTGAATGCTCCGACCGTGACTGCAAACGTGTCGGTGGTTTCCCAATACATGTTCCGCGGCCAGCGGCTCGGCGGGCTCAGCCTGCAGCCGTCGGCCGAAATCGGCGGCATGCTCGGCGGCAACCTGGCTGTCGGCGTTTGGGCCAGCAAGCCCCTCTCCAACCGCATTCCCGGCGTCTCCGATCCGGAATTCGACTTCTACGGTTCGTACACGTCGACGATCGCGGAAGGCCTGACCTTGGTCCCCGGCTTCACGTACTACTACTATCCGAACCTCGTGAACACGGTTCACAAGGCGACGTTCGAGCCGAGCCTCGCCCTGAACTACACGATCGCCGGCGTGAAGCTCACCCCGAAGCTCTATTACGACATGACGCTCGAGGGCCCGACCTGGGAAATCAGCGCGGCGCACTCCGTTGCCCTGGCCAGCCTCGGCGCGACGGTCGACCTGTCGGCGACGTGGGGCAGCTACAAGATCACTGACGTCGTGAAGAACGGTTCGCCGGCGACGAAGAACTGGGGCGACTACTGCTCGTTCGGCTTCTCGGTGCCGATTCAGTTGAGCACCAACTCCAAGCTGTCGCTCGGCTGGGCCTACCACATCGGCTGGGACAACAAGTTCAAGACCGGCAGCGACCCCCAGGTCACCAACTCGCTCCAGGCGGAGCGCGGGGTCGGCTCGGTCAACTACTCGTTCAGCTTCTAAGCCGACCGACCGATACAGTCTGCCTTTCCCCGATGGCCCGCTCCGCAACGAGCGGGCCATTTTATTTGGCGTTGCGCGCGGGGCGGGCTGGCCGCAATCCACCTCCTTTCCTCCCATGAAAGTCGGCATCGTTGGCGCCTCCGGTTACTCGGGCGAAATCCTCGTCAAGCTCCTGCTGCGGCACCCGAACGTGACGCTCGCGGCGGTCACCTCCCGTTCGCAAGCGGGCAAGCCGCTCGCGGCGGTGATTCCCGCGGTGCGCGGAGCTGATCACGGATTGAAGTTTACGGACTCCGATCCGGCGGCCCTGGCGGCGGGTGATATCGATTTGTTCTTCCTCGCGCTGCCGCACGGCGCGGCTGCGACCTACGCGCGTGCCTTGGTTGCCGGCGGCAAGCGGGTCATCGACCTCAGCGCCGACTTTCGCATCTCCGACCTCGCGACCTACCAGAAATACTACGGCGAGCATCATGCGCCCGAGTTGTTGCCGTCCGCGCGTTTCGTGCTGCCGGAACTCACGTCGTCCGCCTGGAAAACTGAAACGAGGCTCGTGGCCGCGCCCGGCTGCTATCCGACCAGCATTCTCGTGCCGCTCGTGCCACTGCTGCGCGCCGGGGTGGTGACGCGCGAGCACATCGTGGTGAATTCCTACAGCGGCGTCAGCGGTGCGGGCAAGAAGGTCGATGAGATGTACCTTTACGTGGAGCGCGCCGAGAGCACCAAGGCCTACGGTCTCGTCAAACACCGGCACCTCGCCGAAGTGGAGGAGCAACTGGCGTTGCACACCGGTGCGGCGACGATCATCCAGTTCAATCCGCACCTCGCGCCGATGCGGCGGGGCATTGCGACGACCATCACCGTTCCGGCCGCGCCGGGTGGCACCATTGAGCAGGCTTACGCGGCCTGGCGCGCCGCGTACGGAAATTCGAGCTTCGTCCAGTTGCTGCCCACGGGCGAAACCCCCGACACCGCGCATGTCGTCGGCACCAATCGCATCGACATGTCCGCCGTTCTCGATCCCCGCACGGGCAACTTCATCCTGACGTCCGCCGAGGATAATCTGGTCAAGGGCGCGAGCGGCCAGGCGGTCCAGATCATGAATCTGTGGTGCGGCTTCGACGAGACGGCTGGTCTGCTCTAATTCGTCACGGAAAAACTCTTGTCAGTGCGTGGGGCGCTCTCGAAAGTGCGCACGCGTATACGTTGCGCGAGCAGCGGGATTAATTTTTTCGGGCGAACGCCCCGATCCCGTCCTGCCTGCTGCAACTCCGTCAGATCATGATCGAATTCCAAAACAAAATCCTCTTCGTCGGTTATGGCGCCGTGGCCGAGTGCACGCTGCCCATTCTCTTCAAGCACATCAAGGTGCCGGCGAAAAACGTCACGGTGATGGATTTCGAGGACCGTGCGGAGAAGCTGAAGAAGTGGACCTCGAAGGGCGTTAACTTCCTGCGCGATCGGGTGACCGAGGAAAACATGACGCAGCTGCTGGCGAAGCACGTCGGTCCCGGCGATTTGCTGATCGACCTGGCGTGGAACATCGACGCCTGCGAAATTCTCCAGTGGTGCCACGACCATGGCGTGTTGTACATCAACACCTCGACCGAGCTGTGGGATCCTTACGCGGCCGGCCCGAACCAGCATCCGACCGAGAAGACGCTTTACTGGCGCCACATGAACCTGCGCCGCATGCTCGCGGGCTGGAAGACGAAGGGTCCGACGGCGGTCATCGAGCACGGCGCAAACCCGGGCCTGATCTCCCACTTTGTGAAGCAAGGCCTGATCGACATCGGCCAGAGCCTGATCGCGGACAAGAAGGTCAAGGGCCGCACCGCCGAGCAGATCACCGACCTCATCGAGCAGCAGGCGTTCAACCGGCTGGCGCAGAAGATCGGCGTCAAGGTCATCCATTGCAGCGAGCGCGACACCCAGATCACCGAGCAGCCGAAGCAGGTCGACGAGTTCGTGAACACCTGGAGCATCGAGGGCTTCCGCGAGGAAGGCACCACGACCTCCGAAATGGGCTGGGGCACGCACGAGAAGACGCTGCCGAAGTTCGCCTTCCAGCATCCGTCGGGGCCGAAGAATCAAATCTGCATCGCGCGGATGGGCATCAACACCTGGGTTCGTTCCTGGGTGCCGGATTACAACATCCTCGGCATGGTCGTCCGCCACGGCGAGGCGTTCACCATCTCCGACAAGCTCACCGTCTGGGACGGCAAGAAGGCCGTCTACCGCCCGACGATGCACTACGCCTACTGCCCGTGCGACATGGCGATCGCCTCGTTGAACGAGATGCGCGGCTACAATTACCGCCTGGTGGAAAATCAGCGGATCATGAACGACGAGATCACGACCGGCGCCGACGTCCTCGGCGCGCTGATCATGGGCCACGATTACAAGTCGTGGTGGGTCGGTTCCGACCTCACGATTCAGGAATCGCGCCGCCTGGTGCCCCACCAGAATGCCACGACGATGCAGGTCGCGATCTCGGTCGTCGCCGCTTCGATGTGGATGATGGAAAACTCGAGCGAAGGCGTCCGCGTGCCGGACGATCTGCCGCACGAGTACATCCTCAAGATCGCGAAGCCGTACCTCGGCCGCTGGATCTCGCAGCCGAAGGATTGGACCCCGCTGCAGAATCGCGACCACACCTTCGACCGCCACAACAAGCCCGATCTCGATCTGCGCGATCCGTGGCAGTTCAAGAACTTCCTCGTCACGGACGCTGGTTAAGGCTCGACCATGATTTCACTCACGCGGCTGCAGAAACTCGCGCGGGAACACGGGACGCCGCTGTTCGTCATCGATCATGATGCGCTGCGGAAGGCGTATCGTGAATTCCGCCGGTACCTGCCCCGCGTGCAGGTGTACTATGCGGTGAAGGCGAATCCGGACCCGCAGATCGTGAAGACGCTGTTCGAGGCTGGCGCCAGCTTCGACGTCGCTTCGATGCCGGAGTTCATGATCGTCTACCAGAACATCAAGCACCTGCCGGCCAAGCAGCGACAGCAGTGGATCTGGGACAAGATCATCTACGCGAATCCGACGAAGCCGACGGACACGCTGGAGGAGCTCAATCAATACAAGCCGCTGGTGACCTTCGATAACCTCGAGGAGATCCATAAGATCAAGAAGCACGCCCCGACGGCGGGGCTGGCGTTGCGGCTCAAGGTGCCGAACACCGGCGCGATGGTGGAGCTGTCCTCCAAGTTCGGGGCTTCGCCGGGCGAGGCGGTCGATCTCATTCTCGCGGCGGACAAGCTGGGCCTCACCGTCGAAGGCATCAGCTTTCACGTCGGCAGCCAGACGACGAACTTCGAGAATTACGTCCAGGCCCTGGCCCTCACGGCCAACGTCTTCAAGGAGGCCCAGGACCGCGGCTACACGAAGATGAACCTGCTCGACATCGGCGGCGGCTTCCCGGCCCCGTACGATTCGTCAGTGCGGCCGTTCCGCGAACTCGCGAAGGTCATCAACACCGAGATCGAGCGGCTCTTCCCGAAGAACATTCAGGTCCTGGCCGAACCGGGCCGCTTCCTCGCGGCGACCGCGGGCCTCTCGGTGGCCAGCGTGATCGGCAAGGCCGTGCGTGACGGCAAGACCTGCTATTACATCAACGACGGCGTCTACCACACGTACTCGGGTGTGATTTTCGATCACTGCAAATACCCGGTGAAGGCCTTCAAGAAGGGCCCAACGCAGATTTGCTCGGTGTTCGGTCCAACCTGTGACGCGCTCGATGTCGTCTCGATGGCGGAGAACCTGCCGAATCTCGAACGCGGTGATTTGGTGTACAGCACCAACATCGGCGCCTACAGCCACGCCTCCGCGACCTACTTCAACGGCTTCCCGCCGGCGAAGGTGGTGCACGTGAACCAATAGGTTTTGACTGCGCCAAAACCTTGGGTGGATTCCCGCCACGGGAATCCGCTGGAGTCTGGGGCGCCGTTTTCGCTTCGCGAAAACACCAAGCTGAGCGCGCTGCGCGATCAGCTCCGGTAGTCGGCGTTCTCGCTCACGTATTCGTGGGTGAGATCGCCCCCGAAGACCGTCGCCTCGGCCGTGCCGCTGCCGAGGTCGATGTCGATTTCCACGCAGCGCTCATGGGGAGGATAATCCACGGTCGCGGTGAAAATGCCGTCGGCCGTCGGCTTGCTCGTATAAAGTTCCGCGCCACGGAGGTGGCTGGTCAGCGCTGCTTCCTTGGTCGGATCAAGTTGGAAGACGCCTTGCGCAAAAATCTCCACGCCGCCCATGCGCGCGCGGAGGCGGGAGAGATCGGTGCCCGGGGCATGGGCGCCGACATGCTTGCCAATTGCCTGGACCAGCCGACCGACGTTGGCGTCGTTGCCGGCCACGGCGCATTTGAACAACGGTGCATTGACGACGGCCTTGCCGAGCGCACGGGCGAGTTCGACCGAGGCCGCCTTCCGCACGGCGACCCGAATCACATGCCGCACGCCTTCGCCATTGCGGACGACATCTTCGGCGAGATCGCGGCACACGTCGGCGAGCGCCGCTTCGAAGGCCGCGAAATCCGCGCAGGGGACCTTGCCCGAGGAGACCACCACGACCGTGTCGGACGTACTCGTGTCGCTATCGATGCTGATCGAATTGAAACTCGGCTCGACGACGCGGGCGAGCATGGCGCGAAGTTCGGCGCGCGGCACCGCGAGGTCGGTCAGAATGTAGACGAGCATCGTCGCGAGATTGGGCTCAATCATGCCCGCGCCCTTGGCGATGCCGACGATGCTGCCGCCGCCGAGATCGGCGCGGCGGATCTTCGGATAGAGATCGGTCGTCACTATGCCTTCCGCCGCCGGAAGGATGGAGCCGCTGGCGAGGGCCGCGGCCGCCTGCGGGAGCCCGCCGACGATCGCCGGTTCCGGCAGCGTCCAACCGATCACGCCCGTCGAACTTGGCAGCACCTGTGTGCCCGCGAGTTCGAGAAGTTTTCCCGCCGCGGCGCAAATGCGCTCGGAGGTTGCGACGCCGCCGGGAGCGCAGACGTTGGAAATTTTATTGTTCACCACGATCGCGCCGAGGGTGGGCTCGGCGAGCCGCTGGCGGCCGACAATTACGGGTGCGCCCGGAAACGCGTTCTTCGTGAAGACCGCGGCGAAATCCGGCGTCGGCCGATCCAGCGCGATCAACGTGATTGTCATCCTCGCCGGCTTCGGAGCCTCCACCGGGGTGAAATCGAAACGCGTCGTGCCCACTCGAAAACCCGCGGGCAGGCGCGCCTGGGAGGCGAGCCACGCGCGATGCGCGTCACGATTGGCGAAAGTCAGGTTGGTGCTGGACACGCGACAGAAGTGGGCCGCTGCCGCCGCGGAGTGAAGAAGAATTTGCGCGGCGGTGGATGCGCATTCGCACCCGCGGAGTTGGAACAGGAAGGCCGGGGAGATCGGGAAGCTGCTTTCAGGGTCAACCTCGCGCTCTTCACGCTAGCATTCCTTGCCCAGCCATTCGCGAAGGGGAAAACTGCTCGACCCGAATTTCTGGGTGCCGCGATGCTCGCAATCTAGCGGGAGGAGTTTTGGGTCGGTCGGAAACAAAAACAACGGACATGCATCCGCACTTTCAGAGGGCGAATTTCTGTTCATCGGAGGTTATCGGCGCGGCAATCGAGGTGCATCGGGACAAGGGACCGGGCCTGCTCGAGAGCATTTACCTGAAGTGTCTCTCCCGGGAACTCTCCCTTCGGAACATTCCTTCGGTTCGTGAGCTCATTGTTCCAGTCACTTACAAGGGGTACGTCTTCGACGAATCCCTGCGTGTGGACCTTTTCGTGGATCGTTGTCTCCTTGTTGAAACCAAGACGGTGGAGGCGATTCTCCCGATCCACGTTGCGCAACTGCTGAGTTACATGCGCCTCCTGGATGCCCCCATCGGGTTGCTCATCAATTTTCACGAACCGATACTCACGCGAGGGCTGCGGAGGCTGACTCTTCGCGGCGCGGACCAAGCCTAGTTACTTCGCCGGCAGGTCGTGTGAGATCACGGATGCGGAGAGCCCTCGCTTCGCCTCTTCCCGCTCTTCCCGATCTTCCTGTTCCAAAAGAAGCGGGGCCGGGTGGCGGCCGAAAAATTTTGTGGATATGCGGACGCACTGTGACTTATTCCATGACTTCTCCTTCACGCCAGTGCTCCCACCCATCCGCCGTTCCTTGTCCTCCGCGATCATCGCTCTCGTTTTTTCCGCTGATGAACGTCGCTGAAGTCACGGCCAAGGCGAAGGTGCTGCTCGAGGCCCTGCCTTACATTCAGGATTTTCGCGGCTCCACCTTCGTGGTGAAGTACGGCGGGAGCTTCATGGACGATCCCGATCCCGCGGCGCGGACGCGCGTGGCCTACGACATCGCCTTCCTCGCCGCTTGCGGGATCAACGTCGTCGTCGTGCACGGTGGCGGCAAGGCCATCACGAAGGCGATGGAGGTGTCCGGGCTCAAGGCGCGGTTCGTGAATGGCATGCGCGTCACGGACGAGGCGACGATCGCGGTCGTGAAGAAGACGCTCGACGAGATTGTGAACCGTGACGTGTGCGACGCCATTTCGTCCGCCAAGGGCCGGCCCAAAGGACTGCCCGGCGACAGCGTGCTCGTATGTGAGAAGCTCGTCGCCGACGATGATGGCAAGCCGGTCGATCTTGGTTACGTCGGCGATGTGACGGAGGTGAAGGTGAAGCTGATCAAGAAGGAGATTGCGGACGGATTCATCCCGGTGATTTCCCCGGTGGCCGAGGGGCACGACGGCAAGCCTTACAACGTGAATGCCGATCTCGTGGCCGGTCGCGTCGCGAGCGCGCTGCGGGCGCGGCGGCTGGTGTACATGAGCGACGTCCCGGGGCTGCTCTCGGACCCGAAAAATCCCGACACCCTCATTCCCACGCTCAAGATCAGCCAGGTCGACGATCTCAAGAAGAAGGGTGTGATCGACAAGGGCATGCGCCCGAAGGTCCAGAGCGCCATTCGCGCGCTCGAGGAAGGCGTGCAACGCGTGCATTTCATCGACGGCCGGCTCGCCCATTCGCTGCTGCTCGAAATCTTCACCGACACCGGCATCGGCACGGAAATCGTCCACGGGTAAGCACACTGGCCGCGCGGCAATCCGCGCGGCTGAGTGGATTTTCGATTTTGGATTCTCGATTTTCGATTCCCAACCCCCGAACGTCGAAGGCCGGCAATCGAGCAGCGAGCGCCTGGCTTCCCAATCCAAAATCGAGAATCGAAATTCCAAAATGACGTCGCCCACGATCGTCCGCACCAGCACCGCCGAACTCTACGACGCGCACGTCCTGAAGAACTATGCCCGTCCGGCCCTCACCCTGGTGCGCGGCAGCGGGACGAAGGTCTGGGACGACGCCGGCAACGCCTACCTCGACTTCACCTCGGGCATTGCCGTCAGCGCGCTGGGGCATTGCCACCCGCATTGGGTTTCCGCGGTGCAGCGCCAGGCGGCCGAGTTGATTCACGTCAGCAATCTCTTCCGCAATCCGCAGCAGGGCGAACTCGCCCGGCGAATCGTCCGCTACGCCGGGCCCGGCCGGGTGTTCTTCTGCAACAGCGGCGCGGAGGCGAACGAGGCGCTGATCAAGCTCGCGCGTTTGCACGGGGTCCAGAAGTCCGGCGAAGAGGCAAAGTGTTACAAAATCATCTGCGCGAAGAACGCCTTCCACGGCCGCACCTATGGCGGCATGAGCGCGACGCCGCAGGAAAAGATTCAGCACGGTTTCCGTCCGCTCGTGCCCGGCTTCGCGTTCGGCGAAATCAACAATCTCCAGAGCTTCGTCGATCTGGTCGATGACGCGACGGCCGCCATCTTCCTCGAGACGATTCAGGGCGAGAGCGGCATCAACCCCTGCACGCCCGAGTTCCTGCGGGGGCTGCGCCGGCTGTGCGACGAGCGGAAGATTCTGCTCCTCCTCGACGAAGTGCAGTGCGGGGTGGGCCGCACGGGCCAGTTCTACGCCTTCGAGCATGCAGGGGTGCATCCCGATGCGATTGGCATGGCCAAGGGACTCGGCGGCGGATTTCCCATCGGCTCGATGTGGGTTTCTGACCGGTACGCGGATCTCTTTCATCCGGGCAACCACGGCACCACTTTCGGCGGGACGCCGCTGGCCTGCGCCGCGGCGCTCGCGGTGCTCGATGTCATCGAGCGCGACAACCTGCTGGAGCAGGTGCGAACGCAAAGCGGTCCCTGGATTGCGTCCCTGCAGCAACTCGCGGCTGATTTTCCCCAGCAGGTGCTCGGGGTCCGGGGGTTCGGCTATCTCGTCGGGGTGCAAATGGCGTCTGATCCCGCGCCATATCTCGCGGCCCTGCGCGAACGCGGCCTCCTCGCCCCGAGCGCGGGCGGCAACGTCGTGCGATTGCTGCCGCCGTTGAACGCTTCGGTGGCCGAATTGCAGCGCGCGGTGGAGATCTTTCGCGAAGTCCTGGCGGCGAAGGCGTAGACGCCTCGTTTTGGATCTTGGGTGAAATGAAGGGAGCGGGGCGCGCACGAGGCGCGCCCCGACGAAGTCCCTCGTAGGGGCGGGGCTCGTCCACGCCCGAATTTCGTTCCGACTGTCTTGTCCGCTCCAGCTTGAGCGCAGGGTGACCGTTCGGTCCGGCGTCCACCGGCCGGTTGGCCCGACACAGCCGCCGGCGCGGTCGGTCGCGCGCTGTGCGGGCCCCGCGAAACTTTTCCCTCGTCCGGGGCGGCCCCGGCAGCTAGACCCGACGGTTTTCATGAGGCATTTTCTCAAGGAAACCGACTTCAAGGAGTCCGAATTGCCGGAACTCTTTGCGCAGGCCCGCGACTTCAAGACGCAGCGCGGCTCGCATGCGCGGCCGCTCGCCGGCCAGACGTGGGCGCTGATTTTTGCGAAATCTTCGACGCGCACACGGGTTTCCTTCGAGGTCGGGATTCATGAACTCGGCGGCAATCCGCTTTTCCTGAACGCGGGGGACATCCAGTTGGGGCGCGGCGAGTCAGTGGAGGACACGGCCCGGGTGCTGTCACGGTTCGTGCACGGCTTGGTGGTGAGGACTTTTCAACACAGTGACGTCGAGCGGCTGGCGACGTCCGGCAGCGTGCCGGTGATCAACGGGCTGACGGATTTCCTGCATCCCTGCCAGATCTACGCCGACGCCTTCACGATGGCGGAAAAGTGGGCCGGGGCCGGCGCTTTGGTGCCGGCGTTGCGCGGCCGGAAGATCGCCTTTCTGGGCGACACGGCGTGCAACATGGCGAATTCGTGGGTGCTCGGGGCCAACCATTTTGGGATGAAGATCTCGCTGGCCGGACCGGCCTCGTTCGCGCCCGGCCCGGAGTTGGATGCCTTGCTCGCAAAGTCGGGATTCTCCGGCGGCTATCAGTTCACGACCGATCCGCTGGAGGCGGTGCGCGGCGCCGACGTCGTCTACACGGACGTCTGGGTGAGCATGGGCAAGGAGGAGGAAAGCCGCGAGCGCCGGCGGGTCCTGCAGCCTTATGCGGTGACCGGCAGGATTTTCGCCGCGGCGAAGCCCGATGCGCTCTTCATGCATTGCCTGCCGGCGCACCCCGGCGAGGAGGTCATGCCGGAGGTGCTCGACAATCCGCGCTCGGTGATTTTCGACCAGGCTGAGAACCGCCTGCATATGCAGAAGGCGATTCTCGCCACGCTGGCGCAGGCCCGCCGCTGATCAGTTTTCCATGATCCAGGAGAAGCGGCCGTTCGTTTTTTGGAACAGGCCGGTCTCGAGTTCGCCGTCATCGATCTTCCGGTCGATGTCGGTCATTTGCTCATCGGACGCGGTGACGTTCGTGGTGGAGACGGCGGCGGTGAAGCCGTTGAGGCCGCGATCCCAGTTCCACTGTCCGCCGACGGAGTTCACGTTTCGCCAGACGGAGATTTGCAGGGCCGTGGTCATGTTGGCCGGCACGACGGCGTTGCCGACGTTCGGCGGCCAGGCGCCATTCTCCAGCGCGTACTGCTCAAAGGACTGGGTGAAGACCCGAAGATCGTTGATGAAACGGTTATTCCGCGCCGACTGCTGCACGCGCTTCAGCGCCGGAATAGCATGGCGGCGAGCAACCCGATGATTACGACCACGATCATGATCTCGACCAGGGTGAAGCCCGCACGAGAACGAAGGGCAGGGCGGCAAAGCGGCGAATACATGGGGAGTGGTGGACTCGAACGGGTGAGCTGACGGCATCAGATTGGATCCGGAGGTGCCGGGGCTTCAATCCCTCAGGGGTAAAGCCGGTGTGAAGCCGAATGTGTAATCTCCGCAGGGGTTCTAAGCGATATCACGAATGGCGGGCAGTGGCGTCGCATCGTGCTGACCGCGGTGCGGCCACGGCACGTTTTTATTTTGCCGGCGGCCGCGCGTTCTCCCCACACTGACCCTTCCTCATGAAAATCGTCCTCGCTTACTCGGGCGGCCTCGACACGTCCGTCATCGTCAAGTGGCTTCGTGAAACCTTCGAGGCGGAGATTATCACCTTCGCCGCGGACATCGGTCAGGAGGAGGAGCTCGACGGCCTGCCGCAGAAGGCCCGCGCCACCGGAGCCTCGAAGCACTACACGCTCGATCTGGTCGAGGAGTTCGCCCGCGACTTCATCTTTCCGATGGTGCGCGCGAATGCGATCTACGAGGGCCAATATTATCTGGGTACGTCCATCGCCCGTCCGTTGATTGCGAAGGCGCAGGTGGAAATCGCAAAGAAGGAAAAGGCCGACACCGTCGCGCACGGCGCCACCGGCAAGGGCAACGACCAGTGCCGGTTCGAGCTCACCTACATGGCGCTGAATCCGAAGCTGACGATTCTCGCACCCTGGAAGATCGACACCTTCCGCGATCAGTTTCCCGGCCGGGCCGAAATGATCGCGTACTGCGCGAAGCACAAGATCCCCGTCGAGGCCTCGTTGAAGAAGCCGTATTCGATGGACCGCAATCTCCTCCACATCTCCTACGAGGCCGGAATTCTCGAGGACCCGTGGTTCGATCCGACGACCAAGGAGAACAAAGGGATGTTCAAGCTCTCGGTTTCACCCGAGGACGCCCCGAATCGCGCGGAGTACGTCGATCTCGAGTTCGAGCGCGGCGACTGTATCGCGGTCAACGGCAAGCGGCTCTCGCCCGCCGGCGTGCTGCGGACCCTGAACAAGCTCGGCGGCAAGCACGGCATCGGCCGTGTTGACCTGGTCGAGAATCGTTTCGTCGGCATGAAGTCGCGCGGCGTGTACGAGACCCCGGGCGGCACGATCCTCATGCAGGCGCACCGCCAGGTGGAGTCGTTGACGATGGACCGCGAGGTCATGCATCTCCGTGACTCGCTGATCCCGAAATACGGCGAACTCGTTTACTACGGGTTCTGGTACGCCCCGGAACGCGAGGCGCTGCAGGCGCTCGTCGACGAGAGCCAGCGCTACGTCAGCGGCACCGTCCGGCTCAAGCTCTACAAGGGCAACATCATCACCTGCGGCCGGAAGTCGAAGTACTCGCTCTACGATCCGCATATCGCGTCGATGGAAGGCGTGAAGAGCTGGTACAACCAGAGCGACGCCACCGGCTTCATCCGCCTCAACGGTCTCCGGCTCCGGGCGCGGAATATCGCCCAGGGCGGTCCCAAAGTATAGGTTTCCGCTCCTCGGAAACCTTGGTTTGAGACCGGCTGCGAAGCAGCCGGTCTCCGATTGTCCCCTCGCGGCGCTTGGCGCCGCCTCGGTTTCCGCCAGAGGCGGAAACCTAGAACAAGCCGTTCGCCACGGCGCCGACGGCGCTGATCGGGCCGGTATCGTCCAAGCCGTCGAGGGTGCGATCCACCTTCTTGATGATGGCCTGCGTATCGCGCAGCATCGTGTCGTCGTTGAGCAGCTTGCCGAGCGTGCCTTCACCGCGGGCGATTTTGTCGGACACCGAGCGAAGGTTCGCGATGGTGGTCTTGAGGTCGTCGCCGGCCTTCTGGTCGTAGATGAGCGTGCCGACCGGGCCCTGGCCGGTTTTCACCTGATCCACGATGGCCTGGGCACTCGCGATCATCGTCTTCGCCTCGGTGGCGCTGCGCTTGATCTCTTCGATCGTGGAAACGAGCTCGTCGTGCAGTTTCGGGTCGCTGACCAGTCGGCCGAGGGTGCCTTCGCCTTTGTTCACCTTGTCCGTGATCTGTTGGATGTTCGCGAGGGTGCCGCCGATTTTTTCCCGGTTCTCGGTCAGGAGGGTGTCGATCTTCTGGATGATACCCGGCTTGTTCGGATCGTCGCCGAGGGCGGTGCCGAGATTACCGAGCGCGCCCTCGAGCTTCTGGCTGAGCTGGCCGATCTCGGACATGACAGAATTGATGTCGGGCGTGTTCTTCGTGCGGATTTCCGCGCCGGCCACCAAATCCGGCGCATCCCGCGATCCAAGATCGATGCCGATGTAGTTCGTGCCGATGAGTCCGGCCATCACGATCGTCGCGGTCGCGTCGTTCTTGACCCTGAATTGCGAGCCGATCCGCAGCACGGCCTCGGCGTGACGGCCGGCCAGCCGGGTGTGGAGAACCTCGCCGATTTTGACGCCGGCCATCCGGACTTCGTCACCCTCCTTGAGCTCCTTGAGGCTCTCGAAGCCGGCGATGAGTTGATAGCCTTTGTCCTGAAAGACTTTTCCGCCGCTGAGGGTTTCGAAGGTCACCCAGATGAGGGCGATGCCGAGGAGGAAGAAAAGTCCGACCCGGGCGGTTTGTTGGGCATTGTTCATGGTTCAGGTCTCCAATTGGCGAAAACGGGGATTCTTCACATCGATCTTCGGACTCAGGAAATCCGCAATCTTCGGATCCTTGGGCGCGCGGAGCTCGGCGCCATTGCCGAGGAAGAGCAGCTTGCCGCCCATCAGGATCCCCACGCGCTCGCCAATCGCGAGGGTCAGGTCGCGATCGTGCGACACCACGATGCTGGTCACGTGGTACTCCTCTTTCAGCGTGGCAATAATCTCGGCGATGGTCGCGGACATGACCGGGTCGAGTTCGCTCGTCGGCTCGTCGTAGAGCATCAACTGCGGCTCCATCACGAGCGCGCGGGCGATGGCGACGCGCTTGCGCATGCCACCGGACAGTTCCGAGGGGAACTTGGCCGCGGCGTTGTCGAGCGACAGGATCTGGAGCGCCCGCATGACCTTCTCGCGGATTTCGCTCTCCTTACCCACCCGATGCTCGCGCGGGTAGAGCGCGAGATTGTCGTAGACGGAGAGCGAGTTGAAGAGCGCGCCCGCCTGGAACACGAGGGCCATGCGCACCTGTTCGCGGGTTTCCTCGGCGGCGGCGTCCTTGCCGTCGACGAGCACCTGACCGGACGTGGGCAACTCGAGTCCGACAATGTGCTTCAGAAGGACGCTCTTGCCCGAGCCGCTCGGGCCCATGAGCACAAAGATCTCCCCGGGCTGGACCTCGAATGAGACATCCTTGAGCACCTCAACGGTACCGAAGCTCTTCGAGAGATGCTGGATCTTGACGCCCACGGCGGGCGTTTGGACCGCGCTGAACGGATTGGTGGTGTGGGTGCTCTCGGACATGATCAGGAGAGCGCCTTGGTGACGAAGTAGTCGAGCACGAGGATGATGATGAGGGACGTGACGACTGCGCGCGTCACGGCGGCGCCGATCTCGCGCGGGCCGCCGCGGGTGTTGAGTCCGATGTTACAGCAAACGAGCACGACCACGAAGCCGAAGGCCTCCGCCTTGACCAGGCCGTTCATGACATCGCCAAAATCCATGTACTGCCGCATCGTCGCAAAGTAGGACGCCGGCTCGATCGCGATGAAGTCGGTGTACTTGGCGACAATCGCACCGCCGAACCAGCCCACCAGATCGGCGATGATCGTCAGGACGGGCATCATCACGACCACGGCGACGAGTCGGGGCATGACGAGCATGCGCACCGGCGGGATGTTCATCGTCTCCAGCGCGTCGATTTCCTGATAAACCTTCATCGAGGCGAGCTCGGCGGCGATCGCGGAACCGACGCGGCCGGCCAGCAGGACTGCGACCATCACCGGGGCGAGTTCACGCGCCATGGAGAGTCCCACGAGAAGGCCGATGAACTGCTTCGGTCCGAGATTCTGCGCCGCATAGCCCGCCTGGAGGGCGAGCACGCTGCCGATGAAGAAGCTGAGGATCGCGACGATCGGCAGCGTCGTGTAGCCGATCAGGTAGCATTGGTCGATGAACCGGCCGAACTGCCGCGGCAGCGTGGGCAGGAAATAGGCGGCCCGCACCATGAGTTGCACGGTGCTGCCCACCCCTTCCAAGACGCGTACAAATGGTTTCATGGGCCGGAACGAGCGGTAGTGGTAGCCGCTTTCTGAGGAAAATCTAACCAGAACGTCCGCCAGCCTCCGTGGGGCGCGCGCTGGAAGCCGAAAAGTCCATTGCCGAAGGCGACGCGTCTCTGCCCGGCCTGCGTGACGACGCTGAACAGCGGACCCAGATGAAACTCGCGCTCGTCGCGCCGGGCATGTTGCCGCCACGTGATCGCGTCCCACAGCAGCGAGGTTCGGGTTTCTCCCGGGGCGGTCTGATCGTGCCGGGCCAGGGTGAAGAGCGGCGTCCACGCGTGGTGGACCTTGGCGTTGCCGGGAAACAGCACGTCGAACGGGCTGAGGAACTGCCACTGCCGGCGGCCCGCCCCGTTGTCCCACGTGCTGAGCAGCGGCCAGTAGTGCGTGAGCTTCCCCTCCGGCAACTCCGGGTGGGCGAGGCTGCGCTGGCGGTGCGAGACGTAGAGGAAGTAGAGCAACTGGGTCTTCGTGCGGAGCAGTCCCTGCTCCTCCCACTGCGCCCGGCGCACAAGCGGCCACGCGTACCAGCGCTTGTCGTAGCCGCGTTTCACGGAGTGCGTGTAGAATGGACCCCAGCGGTTGACGAAGCGCTCGTCGCCCCGTCCCTGCACGAACAGCGGCCAGAAGTAGCGCGTCTCAAAATAGCGGACGGGCTGAACTTGCTCGGTGTAGCCAAAGAACGGCCAGCCGATGCTGAGGTTCAGGAACCCCGGGCCGGTGCTGCGGGCGTAAAACGGGAGGAACCCAACGTCGCGCCGCGGCCGCGTCCCCGGCGGATCGTCGGGCGACGGCTGGCGCGTGATGTCGAAGCCCAGCGGCCACAGGTAGTGCACGGATCGGGAAACGCCGGTACGCTCCTCCGCCGTGTAGAAGGGCCAGAATCCACCGCCGTGCGCCGCGCCCCGCGTGACGCGAATGAAGGGCCACGGCGTGTGCGTCGTGATCGCGCCGCGTTTCTCGATCTCGGCATACAGCGGGAAAAGCACCCAGTGAAACCGCTCCATCCCGAGCTTGTTTCGCACCGTGCCCGCAATGGGGAGAAGGCCGCGATAGCTCTCCGCCGGGTCGCCGGCGGTCCGGGAAAACCAGAGCGGCCAGAACTCGAACTCCTCGCGGGGCTCGAACTGGCTGGTCGGCGCGGGTGCTCCCGGCCGGCGACCGATTACGCGGATCAGTTCAAAGACACTCCAGCGATACGTGGTCTCGTCGCCCCGGTAACTAAACAGCGGATAAAGCGCGTAACCCGACCGGAACTCGCCGCGCGCATCGTGCATCTGGAACCAGAACGGCCGGAAGCCTTTCGCCGTCCCGTCTTCGGTCGGCTGGTAAAACAGGAAAGGGCCGGCCGCGTTCCAGGATCGCACGGTCCCTTCGGACGTGACCTGTCGGACGGCCGCCGGCCAGTTGTTCTCTTCGTGCAAACCGAAGTCCGCCGCCGGTGCGGGCGCAGCCACTCCGTTGAGCAGGAGTGCGAGCGTCAAAGCAGCGAAACGAGGTGCCTTCATCAAATCAACTGACGTGGAGCCTACTCAGGCTCCCTGAACGGACGCTGATAAAGGACACATAGGGCGAGAGTAAGGTGGGATGTCCGCAATCTCAAGACCGGTGCGACGAACGGCGGAGACGTGTGGAAACGCCGCGGGGGTGAGAGTTCCGTCCGAAGTCGCGCGGGTGGAATCGCGGTTGAAGTCTGGTGCCGCGCCCGTCAGATGGCATCTCGTGCGGCTTTCAAACCCAGCCTTGGTTCGCCTTCTCCCTGCCTTGGGTGAACCCGTGAACGCGGCGCTTTTCGTCCGGGAGGCACCGTGCGCATAAGTGGCGGCGGGGCCCGGGGCATCACCCTGGCGACACCCCGGGGGGATGTCGTCCGGCCGGCCACGGACGGAATGCGTCAGGCCGTGTTTTCCAGTCTCGGGGCCCGGGTGATCGGCGCGCGCTTCCTTGACCTGTTTGCCGGCAGCGGGGCTTACGGCCTGGAAGCGGTCAGCCGCGGTTCGGCGGGCGGGGTGTTCGTCGAGAAGAACCCCAAGGCGGCAAACTGTGTCCGCAACAATATCGTCGCCGTGTGCAAGAGCCTCGGCCGCGACCCCGGCGATCTTTTCGTGCTGCAGTCCGATGCGCGCATCGTGCCGCTGGTGGGAGACCTGCCGGCTCTCGTGTTCGTCGATCCGCCGTACGACATGATTCCCGAGGCGGCGCCCTTGATTTTCAACAAACTCGCCGAGGCCATTCCCGCCGGCGCGGAGACGATCGTGGTTTTTGAGATGCCCGGAGAAATCGAGCTGGCGCCGCCGGGCTGGACGCTCGTGAAGCGAATCGGCAAGGGCCGCCGCGACCCGACGGTCTGTTTCTTCCGCCGCGCGGGCCCCGTCTGAGCCGGAACCATTCAGTGAAACGTCGTTTTACGACGGCGAGGACGAACACCCTCAGGGGTAGGGCTGCCGCTCGTCGGCAGGCCACGCGCTTCGTTCGCGAAGCGGCCCGGCGGCGAGCGCCGGCCCTACACTCAATTGCGTCGTTCTGGCTGAGGTCCGCGGGATCGCCCTTACATCCGGCGTCGGGCCGCCCACACCACGGCGACGGCGGCGATCGCGGCCGTCTCGACGCGGAGCACGCGGGTCCCGAGATGCGCGAGGGTGAATCCCGCCGCTCGCAACTGCGTGCGATCCGTCGCCGACCAGCCGCGTTCGGGGCCAAGCGCGACCGTGAGGCCGGGCTGGGCCAGCGCCGGAAAAGCGGAGAGCGGATTTGCCGCCTCGTAATTGTCGAGGGCGACGCGTGAATCGGCCGCAGGCAGCGCGGAGATGACTTCCGCGAGCGCACGGCCCCACGTGACCTCCGGCAGCAGGGTCGTGAACGCCTGTTCGGCGCCCGTGATCAGGTGGCGCTGCCACTCGCCGGTGGACCAGAGCTTGCTCGAGGCGTAACTCGGTTCGGTCTTTTCGGTGGCGACAAAGTGCAGCGCCGCCACGCCGAGCGACGACATTTCCCGCAGGAGATCACGGGCCGTCTGCGGGCGCGGCAGGCCGACGATGAGCGTCAAGGGCTCCGGGGCGGGGATGGGGGCCGGGTTCCAAGTGAAAGTCAGCGTGAGGCTGGCTGCGTCCATGGACCGCAACGTCCCCTTGCCATGCGTTCCGCCGATCAGTCCCGCGTCGAAGGTGCTGCCCGGTTCGCAATGGAGGACCTCGGTGAGGTGTCGCGCCCGGGGATCGGAACGGGGAAGGGGAATCTGCGTCTCGGGCAATGCGAATAAAATGAGATTCAATCCGGACCACTAAATCCGCGGGGCGACGTCCGGTGAAGAACTAACCGCAGCGCCGGGAGCGCCCGGACGGTAACCACTAATGAACACTAATGGTCACTAATCCCCGATGTCGGAGCCGGCCTCGTAGCCCGCTGCGTGAGCAGCGGGACGGCTTTGGGCGAAGCGATCAAGAAGTCCCTGTCCTCACGGACAGGGCCACGACAATCCGTCTAACTTCGGAATCCAGGCATTAGTGAAGATAAGTGGTTAACAACCTCAGTGGTGATATGGCACCGCGGCCTGGCCGGCGGAGCAAACTGCGCGGTTGCCATCGCCCACTGGAGTTTCGAAATGCCCCCGTGGCCGCTGCGCCGCATTTCTACCCCATGAATCCCAACCCCTCCTCTTCGATCATGCCGCGGCGCGACTTCGCGCGCGTCGTGGCTGGCAGTGTCCTCGGTGCGAGTCTGGCCGGGCCGGTGGCCGCGGCGCAGGCGCTCGGCACGCGGCGGCCGCGCAAGAACCTGAAGCACCATGTCGGCGGCGACTATCACTGCGTGCTCGGGCCGCATTGGGCGTCGAAGCAGAACATCGAGTTTCACCTCCGGCACGGCGTGAAAACGTTTCACGCCAACTTCGGTGGCGCCGAGGCCGGCAACCGCGCCGGGCGCGATGAGTGGAATCTCGACGAGATGAAGCGCTGGCGGGACTCCTGCGATCAAGGCGGACTTTTCTGGGAGGGAATCCGGATGGATTCGCGTTACATCTACCTCAAGCCCGGCGCCGATCGGGATCGGAAGCTCGATGCGATCGTTGGCAACATCCAGAAGGCGGCGCAGGTGGGCGTGAAGGTAATCACGCATCACTGGACGATGATTCCCATTCGCCGCAACGGCCACACGCCCGGGCGCGGTGGTTCGTCGTATCATTCGTTCAAGCTCGAGGCCGACTGGAAGAGCCTCCCCGTCGAGGCCAATGGTGTCGTGTCCTACGACGACTACTGGGAGCGCATCACGTACTTTCTGCAGAAGGTCATTCCGGTGTGCGCGCAGCACGACGTGAAGATGGCCGTTCATCCTTACGATCCGCCGGGTCTGCCGATGGGTTATCAGGGCGTGGACAACTGGGACGCGGCGCCGCACACCGTCCTCGATTCGCTGAAGCGCTACGAGTCGATCGTCGACAGTCCTTACAACAGTTTCCAACTCTGCCTCGGCACCTGCGGCGAAGGCCTCCGGAACATGCGCACCGAGATTCTGCCGATCGTGCAGTACCTCGCGGACAAGGGAAAAATCGCGAACGTCCACATGCGAAACGTCCGGGGTGGCCTGCACAACTTCCAGGAAGTCTACCACGACGAGGGCGACATGAACTTCCTCGAGATCATCCGCATTCTTCGGGATGCGGGCTATGCCGGCTGCATCCTGCCCGATCACGCGCCGACGCACCCGGATGATCCCGGCAAACTCCAGGCGTTCACGTTCGCCTTCGGCTATCTCAAGGCGCTGATCGACGTGGCGAACCTGGAAGTCCCCGAATAGCGGGCCCGACCGTCGCCGCCGGGTCCCCAGCGCGTGTTTCCCGACGCCGCGGGCTTCAGGCGATGATGTCGGGCACCAGCTGGCCCTCGACATCCGTCAGCCGGAAGTTGCGTCCGAGCGACTTGAACGTGAGCCGCTCGTGGTCGACGCCCATCAGGTGAAGGATCGTGGCCTGCAGGTCGTGGACGCTCACGGGATTCGCGGCGATGTTGTAGCCGAACTCGTCCGTTTCACCGTGGCTGAAGCCCCGCTTCACGCCGCCGCCAGTCATCCAGAGCGTGAAGCAGCGGGGATGATGATCGCGGCCGTAATCGTCGGCGGTGAGCTTGCCCTGCGAGTAGTTGGTGCGGCCGAATTCACCGCCCCAGACGACGAGGGTGTCGTCGAGCAGTCCGCGCTGCTTGAGATCCGTCACCAGCGCGTAGCCCGCCCGGTCGACGTCGGCGCACTGGCGGCGGATCTGCTTTGGCAGCGAGCCGTGCTGATCCCAGCCGGGGTGGTAGAGCTGGATGAAACGTACATCGCGTTCCGCCATCCGGCGCGCGAGCAGGCAGTTCGCCGCAAACGTGCCCGGTTGCCGCGCCTCCTCGCCGTAGAGTTCGAAGGTGGAAGCCGGCTCCGATGAGAGGTCCGCGACCTCCGGCACGCTCGTCTGCATCCGGAACGCCATCTCGTACTGGGCGACGCGCGCCGCGATCTCCGGATCGCCGAGCGACTCGAACTGCTGCGCGTGCAGCTCCGCGAGCCGGTCGAGCATCTGGCGGCGGCCGGCGGCGGAGACTCCGGCGGGATTGCGCAGGTACATCACCGGTTCGCTGCCGGCCCGAAACTGCACGCCCTGATGGATGCTGGGCAGAAAGGCGTTGCCCCAGAGCCGGGCGTAGAGCGGCTGGTCGATCCGGTCCTTCGAAACCAGCACGATGAAGGCCGGCAGGTTTTGGTTCACACTGCCGAGTCCGTAGCTCAGCCAGGAGCCCATGCTCGGCCTTCCCGGGAGCTGGTGCCCCGTTTGGAAAAACGTGATCGCTGGATCGTGATTGATGTGCGGTGTGTGCATCGAGCGCACGAAGCAGAGGTCATCGACGATCCGGGAGGTCCACGGCAGCAGGTCGCTCATCCACGCGCCGCTCCGGCCGTGCCGGGCGAACGGAAAAATCGAGCGCGCCAGCGGCAGCCTCGCCTGGTTGGCCGACATGCCGGTGAGCCGCTGGCCCATCCGCACACTGGCCGGCAGGTCTTCGCCGTGGCGTTTTTCGAGCACCGGTTTGTAGTCGAAGAGATCGAGCTGCGAAGGACCGCCCGCCATGAACAGATAGATGATGCGCTTCGCCCGCGGTGCATGATGCGTCGCCGCCAGCGCGCCGGCGAACGCGTTGCTGGCGGGAGCGGCGGCGAGCGGAGGGGACAGCAGCTCCGACAGCGCGATGCCGCCGAGGCCGAGCGCGAATTTGCCGAGGAAATCCCGCCGGCTCAGGCCGACATTCATGTGGGTGCAGAACATGGGAGGGTTACCGGCGCATCACGGCTTCGTCGTGGTTCAACAGGGCGCTCGCCACCAGCGTGGCGGCGGCGAGCCGGCTGGCCGGCCCGGAGGAGGCTGCCAGGGGTTCGCCGACGGCGAGCAGTTCCGCCGCCGCCGCCGGGTCGGCGGCGAAGTGTTCCTCCTGTTCGGTCAGGAGGCGGACGAGCGTGGCGGTTTCGCGCGGCGTCGGCGGCCGGCTCGTGACCAGCTGGAAGGCATAGGCCACCTGTTCGGCCGGGAGTGGTCCGCCTTCGCGCAGGAAACGAGCGCCGAGAAATTTCGCCGCTTCGAAGAACTGCACGTCGTTGAGCAGCACGAGCGCCTGCAGCGGCGTGCTCGTGGCCTGGCGACGGACCGTGCAGTTCGAGCGATCGGTCGCGTCAAAGGTGATCATCGCCGGCGGCGGCACGGTGCGCTTGAGGAACGTGTAGAGGCTCCGGCGGTGCAGGTCTTCGCCGGTGCCGGGTAGGTACGTCGGCCGGCCCATCGCGATCTCCTCCCAGAGTCCCGGCGGCTGCGCGGGCTTCACCGGCGGTCCGCCGCGGCGGTCCACCAGCAGCCCGCTGAGTACGAGCGCCTGGTCCCGCAGCATCTCCGCGGACAACCGGCGGGCGGGAGCCCGGGCGAGCAGACGGTTCTGCGGATCCCGCTCCCGCAACTCCGCGCCGGCCGCGCTCGACTGCCGATAGGTGGCCGAGAGCGCGATCTGTCGCAGCAGGGCCTTGACGTCCCAATGGCGGGCGAATTCCACCGCCAGCCAGTCGAGCAGCTCGGGATGCGTGGGACTCTCCCCGGTCAGGCCGAAGTTGTCCGGCGTCTCGACCAGGCCGCGCTCGAACATGAGCTGCCAGAGCCGGTTCACGGCCACGCGCGCGGTGAGTGGATTGGCGGGCGACGTGGCCCATTGCGCCAGGCCGAGCCGGTTAAGGGGCGCGTCTGCAGGCAGGGGCGGCAGCACGCCGGGCGGGGCGGGCCGCACTTCCTCCCGCGGCTGGTCGTAGCTGCCGCGCTCCAGCACGTGGACCGCACGCGGGGCGGGCAGCTCCTCCATCACCATCACCTCGGGAATGGCGTCATACGCCCGCACCTGGTCGCGGCGCCGGCGGGCCAGTTCGCTGCGCATGTCCTGGATTTCCGGTGACACGACCCGGACGAAATAATCCTGCAACGCCTTCCGTTCAAACGCGCCCAGGGCCGCCGCCGATGTCGTCCAAGCCTGGGCCAGGTCCGCGTGGCCCGCGAGGTGCGCCGCCTCGAGCGCGGAAAGTTCACGGGGGAAGATTTTGAAATCGTCGACGCTCCCGTCCTTGAACCCCGCGTCACGGAAACGGTGGCCGATCAGCAGCGGCGGCTGCGTTTCGCGATCATAAGTGATGTCCCCGCCGAGCTTGTCGCGGACGACTTCCAACTCGGCCGGCACGCCGTTCACGTACACGTGCGCTCCGGCGGCCCGGCTGGATCCGTCGTACGTCAGCGTCAGGTGCGTCCAGGCGCCGACCGGGAGCGCGGTGCGGGTACTGACTTTCAACGAACTGCCCGGCCAGTGCCGGTGCAGCCCGAAGGCCACGCGGCCTTGCTCAAGCACGAGCTCGTAGCCGCGACTCCCCGCGTCGGTGTAGGCGAGGCTGCGGTGAAACACCACGGCCCGCTCCGCCACGGCGGCCGGCCGCAGCCAGAGACTGAAGGAGAACGCATCGCCGCGCGTGAACACCGGCACGTCAGGCAGGGCCAACCCATCCTCCCCTGAGAGCGCGGCTGCGTTGCCATGCACGCCGGCGGTGAGCCGCACTTGTTCGACGGCCCGGGCGGCGGTGCCGGACGAAGCGGCGTTTGGCGTCGTGACGATCGGCGCAGGTTTTCCGTCCGCCGCGGCGCGTTCCTCCACGGTCCGCAGCTCATCCAAGGCCAGATCAACGACGGCGCCGGCGACCTCGGGCACGGCTCCGCCACGCTGCGCGAGCCACGCCGCGAAAGCCGGTCCGGTGTCCGTCTCCGCACGCCGCAGCGCGGCTTCCTGCGCGGCCACGGCGGCGTCGGCGGCCCGAAGGCCGGCCTCGCCGGTGGCATCCGGCAGCTTCAGAACCGGCGGCGACATCAGGTCCGAAAAATTCTTGTACGGAATCGCGCCGGCCTCGTCGATGTTCGCGAAGAACGCGGACAGCGCATAGAAGTCGCGCTGCGGGATCGGATCGAACTTGTGGTCGTGGCAGCGGGCGCACTCCAGCGTCAGTCCGAGCACCGCGGTGCCGAAGGTCGTGACGCGATCGTTCACGTAGGCGATGCGATACTCCTCGTCGACGATCCCGCCCTCCTCGTTCTGCGCGTGCAGCCGGTTGAACGCGGTGGCGAGCTTCTGGCTCCGCGTCGCGCCGGGCAGCAAGTCGCCGGCGATCTGCTCGGTGAGAAAACGGTCGTAAGGCAGGTTGCGGTTGAACGCGTCCACGACCCAGTCGCGATACGGCCACATCGCCCGCGGGCGGTCCATCTGGTAACCGTGGGTGTCCGCATACCGTGCGACATCGAGCCACTCCGCCGCCATCCGCTCGCCGAAACGCGACGAGGCCAGCAACCGATCGACGACGGTGGCAAACGCCCCGCCCGATTGGTCGGCGAGAAACGTCTCCAGCTCCGCCGGCGTCGGCGGGAGGCCCGTGAGATCCAGCGTCACACGGCGCAACCAGTGGGCGCGGTCCGTCTCCGGCGCTGGCGTCAGCCCCTCGGCTTCAAGCCGGGCGAGCACGAACCGGTCGAGCGGCCCGCGGGGCCAGTCCGCCTGCCGCACGGACGGTGGCGCTGGCGGCACCGGCGCGACGAACGCCCAGTGCCCGGCAAACGGCGCCCCCTCCTCGATCCAGCCCCGCAGCGTCGCCTTCTGCGCGTCGCTCAGCGTCCGCTTGGCCTCCGGCGGTGGCATGACCTCGTCCTCGTCGTGGGAGAAGATGCGCGCGATCAGTTCGCTGTCGTCCGGCTGGCCCGCGACGATCACGCCCGGTTTCGCCTGCCCGTCGCGCGTGTCGAGCCGGAGCTTTCCCTTGCGGCTGGCCTGGTCCTGGCCGTGGCACTTGAAGCAGTTTTCCGCGAGGATGGGCCGGACATCACGGGCATAGTCCAGCGTCGCCGCCGGGAGCGAACCGGCGAGGACGAACCAGGCGGCGGCGAATCGTTGGGGAAAGTCCATGCGACGCAGGATTGCGCCGGCGAATATCCTTTGGCCGGCGCACCGCGGCAAGGCCGCCGTTCTTTGTCTCGGCTCCCAACACCGAACCCAAACTCCCACTCGCTGCGCGGGAACCGGATTAAGGATAATCGGGCGAAGTCCGAACCGGCCTTTTAGAACAATTCTCCCTGGCAGGGTGGAGGAGTGAAGGCGACAGGTACGATGCACTCGGGCACGTCGTGGCGCGGGGAATTCACCAGCGACGAAACCGGATTTGCCTCCATCTCGTCCGCCGGCGGAGGCGCGGTGAGGGTGGCGACGTCGCCTTCGGTGACCGCGCCCGGCTTGAGCCAGCGCTTCGCGGCAGCGAGATTGAGGATGGCCGGCATCCGGTTGTGAATCCGGGCCATGAGTTCATTCGCCGAGGTCGTGAGCACGGCGTACGTCGCGGGCCGCTCCGGCGTCGCGGGTTCATAGAGCCCCGCCATGTAGAAGGGCCGGCGGTCGCGGAAATGGATGTCGAAGGGCACCTTCGTTTTCTCGTCGAGGCGCAGCCACTCGTAGAACCCGTCCGCGGGCACGAGGCAGCGATGGGTCTGCACGGCGCGGCGGAACATGCCGTTGGTCACGACCTTTTCCGCCTGGGCATTGATCGGCGCGAGCTTCGGCTTGGCGGACTTGTCCCAGAACGGCACGAGTCCCCAGCGCATTGTCCGGACGGCGGCGTGTCCTTCGTCGGACATCGTGATCACCGGCAGGTCCTGGCTCGGCGCGATGTTGTAGCGCGGCGTCATCACCCAATCCGGGATCCCGAAGCTCGCGCGCAAATGCTCGGTGAGGACATCCGTGTCTTTGATCCGATAACGGCCGCACATGGGCGGAACATGGGTGGCGAAGCGCGCGCTGGCAAACCCCGGCGCGCGAACCGGGACCGTCCGGCGCAGGGATCGCGTTTCAACTTCGAAGGTCACGTCCTCAACGGACCCGCGAACGAGAATCTCCACCCGTTGGTGGACACGGCCGCTCGGTGAAGGGCGGGAAATTCCGGGTGGTTGTTCACCCCATTGGGTTGGGCCGTCGGATCCCCTAGGATGGGTCATGGTCCAAATGAATTCTGCCGCTTGCGTCCACCCCGCTGCCCAAGTCGGCGCTGAACCGGACTCGTCTTCCCTTCCGGCCGCCCCGAGCGAGGCGGCCTACGATCATGCGCTGGTGCACCGCTTCCGGTCCGGCGATGAGTCCGCCTTCAACGAAATCGTCACCCGCTACCGCGAGAAGATGTTCGCGATCGCCCTGCGCGTGTTGCGCAACAATGCGGACGCCGAGGAGATCGCGCAGGACACCTTCATCCGCGCCCATCGCGGGCTCGCCAACTTTCGCGGCGACTCCTCGCTCGCGACCTGGCTTTACCGGGTGACGCTCAACCTCGCGCGGAATCGCTACTGGTACTTTTACCGGCGGCGGCGGCACGCCACGCTGTCGCTCGACTGCCCGCTGCACGACGACGGTCCGGGAACGTTCTCGGATCTCGTCGCCGACAGCGCGGCTGATCCGGCGCGCGCCGCCACAACGCAGGAATTCACCGTCCTCGTCGCTTCCTGCATGGAGCAATTGGAGCCCGCGCAACGGGAGATCCTCACCTTTCGCAACCTGCTGCATCAGTCCTACGACGAGATCAGCCGGGCGCTCGGCATCAAGGTGGGTACGGTCAAGAGCCGCATCGCGCGGGCCCGCGGCAATCTCCGGCTCCGGCTCAGCGAGGCCTCGCCCGAGTTCGCCGAACAGGCGGACGTCTCGGAGTGGCTCGATCCGGTGCGGCCCGTCGGACGGAATGAGATGCTCTGCGCCTAGCAGCGTCTCGGGCTTCACCCTCGCGCTGCTAGAAGCCAAAATGGCTGCGCCATTTTGGAGGGGATGCCGACGACAAGGATTTTCCCTCGGGACTTTTGAGTGTCTGAGGGAAAGGCTGCTCGGCGCGACCGGGGTGGGTTATACCCCATCGACGGGGCGGGAATAAGCTGACACTCTGGGATTCCGGCCAAACTCGGCGCGGTGCGTTCCTTCGGTCTCCGAGTTGACCCCGTCGGTGGGCCTTCCTTGAACAAAAAGTACCACAGTCTTTCCGGCCGTTACTTTGCCGCCTTAAGCCGGCGCCTCAAGGGAGGGGCACGCGGACCGGCCGGGCTGGCAGTGAAGTGCGGGGAGGAAGCCGTGGCGTTCGGGCTCGATACGCTCGATCTGGCTCGGATTCACGAACAGTCGCTCCAGGCGCTCGCGCCGGTCCGCTGTTCCGCCGCGGAATTGAGAAAAATTCGGAGGCTCGCCAGCCAGTTTTTTTCCAGGCCTTGAAGCCCATCTCTGAGAGCCACGAGGAACTCAAGGCGGAGATCGTGCAGCGCACTGAGGCCGAGGCCGCGCTGCTGAAGAGCGAGCAGCATCATGTCGAGCTCCTCCGGCGGTCGCGGGCCATGGGAGTGCGACTGCGGCTCCTGTCGCACCAGGTGATTTCGGCTCAAGAGGACGAACGAAAGAAGATTAGCCGGGAGTTGCATGACCAGATCGCGCAGATGCTCGCGGGCATCAACGTGCACCTCGCCACGCTCAGAAGCGCGGCTTTGCACAGCACCGCGGACCTGAGCGTGAAGATCCGGAAAACGCAGCGGATGGTGGAGCGATCCGTCCAGACGGTCCACCGGTTTGCCCAGGAATTGCGTCCGCCCGTCCTGGATGACTTGGGGCTGATTCCGGCGCTCCATGCCGAGCTCAAGCAATTCACCGAACGAACGGGGATCCGGGTCCGGTTAACCGTCACGGCCAGCGTGGAAGGGTTGCACATTAACAAGCGCACGGCCCTCTTCCGGGTGGCCCAGGCGGCGCTGACGAATGTCGGCCAGCATGCCAATGCCACCAAGGTGGAGCTTACGCTCACGAAGCTAGGGGACACGGTGGAGATGAATCTGCACGATGACGGCAGGTCGTTCGACGTGGAGAAGGTGCTGTTTGCCCGGAAGGACCGGCGCCTCGGGCTCATCGGCATGCGTGAACGAATCGAAATGGTGGGCGGAGAATTTAGCATCACTTCGAAGCCCGGTCAGGGCACAACCATCAGGGTTCAGATTCCCTGGAAGAACACGCGAAGGAGTATCACTGCATGAATATCATTTCCGTCGTGCTGGCCGATGATCACACCATCGTCCGCGAGGGCCTCCGGGCGTTGCTCGCGGTCGAATCGGATATCCGGGTCGTCGGTGAGGCCCACAACGGCCGCGAAGCCGTGGAACTCGTCCGGCGGCTGAAGCCGGATGTGGTGGTGATGGATATCGCGATGCCCCTGTTGAACGGCATCGGGGCCGCCGGTCGCATCCGGGAGGTCGCGCCCTCGAGCAAGGTGATTATTCTGTCGGCGCATAGTGACGATCCCTACATCCACCGGGTGCTGGCGGTCGGCGCCGTGGGATTTCTCGTCAAGCAGTCCTCCTCCCAATGCCTCTCCCGGGCCATTCGCGAGGTCCAAAAGGGTAACACTTTCTTCAGCCCCACCATCAGCAAACGCATCCGGGAGCAGTACCGGGTCATGCCGGAGCTGCGCACCGTGAAGGCGGTGAAGGGACTGACGGCCCGGGAAATGGAAGTGATCCAACTGGTCGCGGAGGGGGCGCCGAACAAGCAGATCGCGGCAGACCTCGCCATCAGCATCAAGACGGTCGAGAAGCACCGCCAGCACCTCATGGACAAGCTGAACATCCACGATACCGCCGGGTTGACGCGTTATGCCATCGCCTGCGGCTTCATCGAGAGCGCAGTTCAGGTGACCATGATCTGAGGCGGGGAACGTCGTCCCGCCGGGGGCGGGGACGGACGGACGCGGCGCCCGCGGCCAGCGGGCGTACCCGAAACACGGATGCGATGCCGGGGGTGGAGGCGCTGTTCCTAGTTCACCCCATAGCGGGGTGGGTCCGGAGCGACTATCCTCCGGGTATGAATCCCGTCCTCCCTCTGTGCGCTGCCGGCCTGCCCGGTGACTCCAGAGCCGGAGCGGCGGGTTCGGTCGCACCCAGCGCGAAGGCGCGGCGACCGCTTGCCCGTGGGGCTGCTGCAGCTCCGCCGTTCCGTGCTTCCCTCCAGCTTCAGCAAAAGATGACTCAAATGAAATATCGTACATTACTCCTCTGGGCCCTCACGGCTCTCGCGGTTTCCACCGGCCTTCAGGTCCGGGCCGACAATATGGTCTCGATCGGCATCGCGCCGGCTACGGGAGCGGTGACGCTCGAGCCGCGCTGGGCGATCGGCGGCAGCCTGGCGGGTTTCCATCTCATGGCGCAGGATTTGTCGCTCGGCGGTGGGCCCAACCAGTTCTATTCCATCGCGAGTACGCCGATTCCGGCCGGCGGTGACGTCGCGGCCTTTGATCGGTACATTGCGGGCTCCGGCGCTGCGACCAGCCATGCCGACATCGGCAGCAAGCTGACGCCGAATTCGTACTCCGCGCTGACCTCCGCCGACCCCGATGTCGGCTTCGGATCGGTCAATCTGTATTTCATCCATCACAAGGACTCGGGCGATTACTTCAGTGTGATCGTGCCGAGTTCCGGCACCGCTTCGGCCGTGACCGATCTGAAGCCGATGTCCGGGCCGGGTGGTCCGGCGACGCTCGGTGGGAGCGGATACCTCGGCCTGACCTTTTCCGCCACGAACCTGGGGTACGGTCTCAACATGTTCTACTACCTCCGGACCGATCCAGTCTCGGGTCGCACCAAGTTCGGCACGATGGTCCCGGCGCTGGCCGGCGCGTCGGCCGATCAATTTGATGTGGGCACGGGCCACACCGCCCTCGCCTTCACCAACACCGACGTTGGCTATGGGGTGGACAAGATGTACTTCTCGCGGCTCGACCCGATTACGGGCTTCACGATCCTCGGAACTCTCAATCCGGTCACGGGCCGCGCGTCCGACATTGCCAATCTCGGCAGCGTCTATTCGACCCTCACCTTCGTCCCCGGTGACGTCGGCTTCGGGGTGAACAAATTTTATTCCACCGGTGCAGTGAACGCCACCTGGCAGTCGGTCAGTTTTGCGGCGATCGCCGATCGTCTGATTGGCACGGGTTCCTTCACGGTCGCGCCGTCGGCCAGCTCCGCGCTCCCCATCGCCTTGACGGTGGTCGCCGGCTCGACGGGTGCAGCCTCCATCACCGGCCCGATTGGCGGTGTCTTTACGGTCACTCCGACCGCCCCCGGCGTGATCACGCTGCAGGCAACCCAGGCCGGCCAGGTCGGCTTCTATGAGTTCAACATGCTGCGCCAGAGTTTCACCGCCAGCGGCGCGGTGCTCCTCGCCGTCACGACTCAGCCGACGCCGCAGTCTGCGGTGACCGGCACCACGGCCACCTTCTCGGTGGCGGCAACCGGGACGACGGCGCTGAGCTATCAGTGGCGCAAGGCCGGGGCTAACATCGGGGCCAACGCTTCGGCGACCACCGCGACGCTGTCCCTGCCGACGGTCTCCGCCGGCAGCGCGGACACCTACGATGTCGTTGTGACCAACGCCTCCGGTTCCGTCATCAGCAATCCGGTCACCCTCACGGTCACGAGTGCGGCTCCGATCATCACGAATTCGCCGCTCACCAAGGCGGGCACGGTCAATGCGGCCTTCACTTTTACGATCACGGCGTCGGGTTCGCCGACCAGCTACAGCGCGAGTCCGCTGCCGGCCGGCCTGAGCGTTAACACGGCGACGGGTGCCATTACCGGCACGCCCACCGCGGCCGGTACGACCGCCGTGCTGCTCGGTGCCACGAATGCCACCGGCACGGGCAATGCCACGCTGACGGTCACCGTCGCCGCCGCGGGCGTCGCTCCGATCATCACGAATAGTCCGCTCACGGCGGGTGGGACGGTGGGAACCGCCTTCAACTTTGCCATCACCGCTTCCGGTACACCGACGACGTACACGGCCACACCGCTGCCGGCGGGTCTGAGCATTGTCGCTGCGACGGGTGTCATCACGGGCACGCCCACCACCGTCGGCACCACGGCGGTGCTCCTCGGTGCGACGAACGCCACCGGGACGGGCAACGCCACCCTGACGATCACCGTCGCCGCCGCTGGCGTCGCTCCGATTATCATCAACAACCCGCTCACGGCACCTGGCACGATCGGGACGCCGTTCAGCTTCTCGATTGCCGCCTCGGGGTCGCCCACGAGTTTCACGGCCACGCCGTTGCCCGCGGGCCTGAGCGTCGTGCTGGCGACCGGTGTCATCACCGGGACGCCGACGGCCACGGGTACGACATCCGTGCTCCTGGGCGCGACCAACGCGACGGGCACGGGTAACGCCACCCTCACGATCACGGTGGCGGCGGCCGGGGCCGTGCCGATCATCACGAACAGTCCGCTGACGGCGGCCGGCACGGTTGGCACGCCTTTCAGCTTCACGATTGCAGCCACCGGTTTACCGACGACCTACACGGCGTCGCCGTTGCCGGCAGGCCTGAGTATCGTGGCCGCCACGGGCGTGATCACTGGAACGCCCACGACCGTGGGAACGACCGCGGTTCTTCTCGGAGCCACCAATGGCACCGGGACTGACAACGCCACCCTCACGATCACGGTGGCGGCGGCCGGGGCCGCGCCCATCATTACGAACAGTCCGCTGACCGCGGCGGGAACCGTCGGCGCCCCGTTCAATTTCCGGATCACGGCGTCGGGTACGCCGACGAGCTATGCGGCGAGTCCTTTGCCGCCCGGACTCTCGATCGTGGCCGCGACCGGTGTCATCACCGGCACCGCGAGTTCAGCCGGCACGACCACAGTTCTACTCGGAGCGACGAATGCGGCGGGCACAGGGAACGCGACGCTCTTGATCACGATTTCCTCCGGTAGCTTTCCTCCCATCATCACGAACAGCCCGCTCACGGCCGCAGGAACCGTTGGCATCCCGTTCAGCTTCGCGATTACCGCGGCGGGTTTCCCCTCGAGTTATGCGGCCACCGGGCTGCCGGCCGGCTTGGTGTTGAACACTTCCACGGGAGTGATCACCGGAAGGCCGACGTCGATCGGGGTGTCGAATGTCAGATTCAGCGCCGTCAACGGATTTGGCCAGGACTCCGAGACGCTGAGAATCACCGTGGGAGAAGCCACCGCGACCCCGGTGATCACCAGTGCCACCACCGCTCCGGGGACCGTCGGTTTTCCGTTCCCGCCTTACGTCATCGCCGCCACCGGCGTGCCGACGAGCTATACGGCGACCGGCCTGCCGAGCGGCCTTAAGCTGAACACGCTTACCGGAGCGATCACTGGCACGCCGACCACCGCCGGGACGTATCCTGTCGTCATCACGGCGACGAATACGGCCGGCACGTCGACCGCCAACCTGACCATCACGGTCGGCGCCGCGACCGTTGCCCCCATCATTACGAGTCCCGCGGTGGCCTCGGGCGTAGTCGGCGACCCGTTCGTCACCTACTTCATCGCAGCGACGGGCCTGCCCACGAGCTACACGGCCATCGGACTGCCACCGGGATTGAAGCTTAATCCCGTGACCGGTGCGATCAGTGGGACTGCCACGACGACGGGTTCCTATGTCGTGACCGTCACGGCAACCAACACGGCCGGTACGAGCACGAAGGTCGTGACCATGGTCGTCGTGCCGGACAGCCGCATCGTCAACTTCTCGGCTCGCGCCGTGTCCGGTCCGGGTAACGAAACCTTGATCATGGGCTTTGTCGTCGCCGGCGACGGCAAGAACCTCCTCGTCCGCGGCATCGGCCCGGGCCTCGCCGCCTATGGGGTGGCGAACCCGCTGGCCGATCCCATGCTCACGTTGTACGGCGTGGGTGGAGTAGTGTCGGCGAGCAATGACGACTGGCAGACCAACACCGCCGGTGCTTCCAATGCGACCCTGATCGCCTCGACCGCGGAGCGCGTCGGAGCGTTCCCGCTGGCGGCGGGGAGCAAGGACTCGTCCCTGCTCTATACCGTCAACAACGGCGCCCACACGACCGGTCTGCTTCGCCCGAACAGCACCACCGGTGTTGCGCTCACGGAGGTTTACGACACCGACACCGCGCTGGGTGCACGGCTGATTAACGTCTCCGCCCGCATGAACGTCACGACCGGCGAAGGTACGCTGATCGCCGGGCTCATCATTGCCGGGACTTCGCCGAAGGCGGTCGTCATCCGCGGCATCGGGCCGTCCCTGGCCGCCTATGGTGTCACGAGTGTCCTCGCCGATCCGAAGATCACGGTCTACTCCGGCAACACGGAGATCGGCACGAACGACAACTGGGAAACGGGTGCCAGCACGGCGGCCGCGGTCAGCGCCGCCACCGCCCGCGTCGGGGCGTTCCCGCTGCCGGCCGGTAGCAAGGACGCAACCCTGCTCATCACGCTGCCGCCGGGCGCCTACACGGTGCACGTCACCGGCGTGAGCAACACGACCGGCGTCGCCATGATCGAAGTCTACGACGCGCAGTAAAACATCATTCGGTCAGCCGGGAGGGCGGTGGACTTACACCGCCCTCTTTTGGCTCCGACACTTTCCTTATGAATCGCATTCTCTCCATCGGCATCCTCGTGGTCGGCGTCGCACTCGTGATCTACGGGATCTCCGCCCTCGACTCGGTTGGCTCCGGCTTCTCCCGCCTCTTCACCGGGGCTCCGACTGACAAGACGGTCTGGCTGCTTATCGGCGGTGTGGTCTGCACCGCCGTCGGCCTGTCCGGCGTGTTCCGGCGATCCAACTAGAGCGACGCCCATGCTCTACTACTCGATCGTCTTTCTGCTCGTCGCCATCCTCGCGGGTGTCCTCGGCTTCGGTGGAATTGCCGGCACGGCTGCCACCATCGCCAAGGTCCTGTTCATCATCTTCCTGATCCTCTTCGTGGCTTCGCTCATCCGCGGCGGCCGATCCACGAAGTGACGTCTTCCCATCCCCGCCCATCCTCCCCGACATGAAAAACCATCTAGACAGCCCTCCCACGCCCAAGGACCTCCTCCATGACCTCCAAGCCCTTGTGGGTGAGGCTGAGTCCATGATGGCTGGCGCCGTGACCGAACACTCGGCCGAGGCGCTCGCCAATCTCCGGGCGCGCTTCAGTGCCGCGCAGGATCGCTTCAACGATCTCTATGCCCAGGCGCGGCAGAAAGTGATTGCTGGCGCCAAATACACCGACGGTGCCATTCGGGAGAATCCCTACCAATCGCTGGCGATCGCACTCGGCGTCGGCGTGCTGGTCGGTGTCCTCGTCGGCCGCCGGAGCAAGTAAGTCTCACCGCGGCTCCCTGCCGCCGGCTTTATCCGGAGGGCGGGGGAAGCCGGCCGGAGAGAGCAGATGATTGAGACTCGGCCATCAGCCTGACATCACGTTTTGAATCCCTGCCCTCACGGGCAGGGCGACGTTGCAGTCGTGGCCCGCTGCGTGAGCAGCGGGAGGATTGGCGTGCCATTAGGCGTCAGTCCATTGGGCGAGCCTCAATGAGAATCGATCGGCTCTAGCTGCCGAGGTTGCGCTCGGTGGCCCTGCCCGTGAGGGCAGGGACTTCCTCATCGCTTTGCTCGAGGCTGTCCCGCTGCGCACGAGACGGTGTGAACACCCTGCCATTCTGAGCGCAGCGAAGTTACCGAGCGCAGCGACAGGCTTGGTCATCCACGCGTGGGTCTCCCTCGGGGCCATGGATTCTTCGCTGCGCTCAGAATGACATGAAGGGGTGTTTTTCGCCTTTTCACCCGGGCTGCTCACGCCGCGGGCCACCAAGCGCTGGGCGATCCAAGGCCGATCACTCCGTGAATTCGGTGCACTCTGCGGTTAGACTAATCCGGAGTTTAACCACGAAGACACCGGTTCCACCGAGCTCCGAGCCTCGGGCTCCGAACCCAAATCCTGTCCCTCCTGTCATCCGGTCAAAACCAGGTCTGGGTGATTGGCTCCGTGAACTTCGAGTCTTCGCCTGGGCGCAAAAAACCGCCGGCCATTGACGGCGGCGGTTCTTGAATTTGCACCGGGCTCGCTCGAGCGCGGTGGGATGACTTAAGCCGACACCTTCGCCAGCGCACGCCGCTGACCGAGTTTGCGCCACCCGATGATGACGCCGATGAACCCCGCCATGGCCAGGGCCGAGGTCGCGGGTTCGGGAATCGCGGTGATGGTGTTGCCTGAGAGGGAGAGTGCCCCGTTCTGGGCGAGCAGCCTTCCATTCACGATCGCGCCGGCGTCCGCGGTGATCGAAGTGTACGCGAGCACGGTTCCGACGAGTAGCGACGAACCGCCGAGCGTCGCGGAACTGCCCACCTGCCAGTAGACATTCTTCGCGAGCGCACCGTCGGCGAGGGTGACCTGGCTCCCGATGCCCGTGAGCAAGGTGGAGCCCATCTGAAACACGAAGAGGCCGTTGCCGCTCAGGACTACGCTGCCGGTGATCGAGATGCTGGCGCCCGAATTGTACACTCCGGGCGTGACGGTCGTATTGGCGAAGGAGGTCACGCCCGTGACCGTTGCCGTCTCGCCCGAAAGCAGGTTGTAGGCCGCGACCATGTCCGTGTGCGCATCCCCGGCGGAGACATCGTTCGCGTGAATGGAGCCGTTGACGATGCCGTCGCCGCCACCGCCAAAACCCGCAAAACCGGAGATGGTCGCACCGGGGCTGACCCCGAGATCGCCATCAACCACCGTGAAGCCCGTGCTGGTGATCGTGGTGCCCGCCAGTACGGCGTAGGAACTGGCGGCGCCGAGGTCGACCACGGGCAGGGCGCGGCTGGTCGACGGCAGTCCGGCGAGAATCGCGAGGGCCGGCAGGAAGAGAGGATGAATTTTCATAAAGACGGAAAAAGTGGGTTCGGGGAGCGTGAGTTGGCGTTACTTCCGGCCCGGGGGCCGGCCGACCGTGATTTGGTTGTCCACCACCTCGAGGCGGCTCGCGGCAATCGCGATTTCGCCAATCCGGACTCGTTGTTCCTCCGTGTTCACCCAGCCGCGAAGCGTGACGCGGCCATGGATGGTGCCCACCTGGACCTGGAGTCCGTTGAGTTTTGCGGTGCGAATTCCCCGGGTGATGAGCACGGTGCGGTCGACATCCCGATAGCTGGTGCCCTGCTCGAGCGGGGCCGAAGTCCGCGGACCCTTGTACGCCTGCTCCTCGGAGCTCGCATCCTGCCCGAAGGCGGGCTCGGTTAAAACATACCGCGGTTCCGCCGCGTACTCGACCTTCGTGTCATCGAGGAGCAACGCGTCCCGGTTGGTGTTGAAGCTCAGGGCCGTCGCGGGGATGATGCTCTTGGTCAGGAAGTTTCCCGGCGCGAGCACGATGATGGAGAGGATGCGGCCGCGCGGAATGTCCAGTGTGAGGGACCACACCTTGCCGAATTTCTGGCCCTGGAAATTGCCCACGGGCAGATCGAGAATCTTGCTGGAGCGCTCGACGTAACCGAGGGACACCTTGGGACGTGCGTCCGTCTTGGACGCCAGATCGCCGGCCTCGAGGAAGTAGGGCTCCTGGCCGAAAAGAATATACGCGGCGGCGACGCGTTCGCTCCGGCCGGCATCGAGCCATTCGTTGAGATCGATGGCGGCGGCGGATTTGAAGACCTCGATGCTGGCATTGAGCAAGTAGACCTCGTGGAGGGCGTCCGGCAGCAGCGCCAGCGGCGGTACGGCGACGATCTTGCTTCCGAGTCCCAGCTAATCATCGGTCTGGACCAGGACCTCGACGATCCGGCCGTTGACGAGATCGATGCCGAGGTCGGTGATTCGCCCCAAGCTCTCGCCGTCGAAATTCTTGATTTGGATATTGGTGAAGGAGACAACCTTTCGCTCGGCGCCAATGGGCGCCGTGCTGGCGCCGTCCTGGGCGTGGCTGGACGGAAGCGCGGCGGCGAGGAACGCGGCGGCAAAAAGCGGAATGGGTGATTTCATGAGTGGACGGGAGCGCAGATGGCGCGGTGAGCAGACGGAGGAGGTGCGGAGCGGCCCGGTCTCCTGAGGTGGCGGCCTTGCCGGCCCCACGGAGAGAGAGGCTCTCCATGCTACAGGATGCGCAGATCCGGGACATGGGGTAATCCCCGTATCCGCGCCGTTTACTTGCATTTCGGGTGCACGGCCGCGCGAGGAAGCCCTCCGCCGCGAGCGGAAGGCGGCCGCTCCGGCGGCGCTAAATCCGTGACCGCCCCAATTGAGCGGCCCGTTCGATCACACCGCCGCGGTGAACGGCTCGCGCGCCTCGATGGCCGCCAGAGCCGCGCGGTACTGCGGCTCGAACTCGGGTACGCTAGTGATGCTCATGCCGAGGTTCCGCAACAAACCGTCCTTCAGTCCGTAAATCCAACTGTGGACCGTCAGCGACTGGCCGCGATGCCAGGCGTCCCGCACGATCGTCGTCTGGCAAACGTTGCTCACCTGCTCGAGCACGTTCAATTCGCAGAGCCGGTTGGTCCGCACCTGGTCGCCCGGCACCGCGTGGATGCAACGCTGGTGCTTCTCCGCGACGTCCTGCACGTGCCGGAGCCAGTTGTCGGCGAGCCCGATGCGATCACAGCGCAAGGCGGCCCGGACACCGCTGCAGCCGTAATGGCCGCATACAATGACGTGCTTCACCTTCAGGACATCGACGGCGAACTGCATGACCGAGAGACAATTCAGATCCGTGTGCACGACGACATTCGCGATGTTGCGATGCACGAAGAGCTCGCCGGGCAGCAGATTGACGATCTCGTTCGCCGGCACGCGGCTGTCGGAGCATCCGATCCAGAGGTATTCCGGCGACTGTTGCCGCGAGAGCTTCAGAAAAAAGTCGGCGTCGCGGGCACGGAGCGCATCGGCCCAAGCCCGGTTTTGATCGAAGAGATGATCGAGTTTTCCCATGGCCGCTCAAGGGTTTGCTGCGCCCCGGTATTGTCGACGGCAAATCTTGGTCCGCGACTTCACGCGCGGGAGCCGTGCGAGGAACGCGGCGAGGTTGGCGCGTTCGTAGAACGTCGGGCAACCAGGGAGAAAAGCGGGGCAACCGGCTGAGCCGTGCGGGCGCATTGAAAAGGCGAAGCGACTCGCGCCGCCAAGGCGGGAGCGGAGTGGGTGTGGGCAGGGGCGCAATCGATCGGTTGGCCCCCCCCCCGCGGCGTCACCACCAAAGGCAGAGCGAGTGGGTACCCTGTCATTCTGAGCGCAGCGAAGAATCCATTGGTGCGTTTACGTCGAGCCCGTGAGTTCCGTCGCAATCCACGCGGGCGTGTTCGTTCGCCGGTCAATTGCGAGGCCGGGCTTGACCGCTCGCGGGGGACAGGGAAGCTCCTGCCCGGCGCCACGCGGGCGTAGTTTAGTGGTAAAACTCCAGTTTTCCAAACTGGCCTCGGGGGTTCGATTCCCCCCGCCCGCTCCAACTCCCGACCCTTTCGCCGGGTCGATCTCCGGGATGGAGATCCAATCGATGCGCCTACGGGTTTCTCACCCGATTTTTACTGGTTCAGCCCCGGAAAATGGATTGCGAGTACGTAGAGGCTGCTTTTGGCTCGCCCCATGGCATTGCTTACTTCGGCCGCCGGTCCCGCCCAATCTTCCCGCTCGGGGCCCGCGCCCAAAAAAGGTGGCAATCTGAAGGCCGCCCAGGCGCTGGCGAAGCAGAAGGCGCTCGAGAAGAAGGCCAAGACGTACAAGCTGCCGCTCGGCGAACTGGCACTTTTCACCCAGCAAATTGCGTCCCTTTTGTCCGCCGGTCTCCCGCTCGTCCAGTGTCTCGAGGCCTTGCAGGATCAGACGGAGGATCCGTGTTTCCGCATCGTGATTCGCGACGTCCGCGGGGAAATTTCGCAGGGTAATTCCTTTTCGACCGCGGTGAAGCGGTTCCCGAACTCCTTTAACACGCTGTTCATCTCGATGGTGGAAGCCGGTGAAGCCAGCGGCGGTCTCGCTGAGATTCTGGCCAAGGTGGCCGGCTACTTCGAGTCCACCGTCAAGCTGACCAAGAAGGTGAAGTCGGCCATGACCTACCCGATCGCGGTCATCGGCCTGGCCGTCGCGCTGGTGAACGTGCTCCTGATTTTCGTCATTCCCGTGTTCGCTTCGATGTTCAAGGACTTCGGAGCCAAGCTGCCCGCGCCGACGCAGTTCCTCATCGACCTCAGTAATTTCATGAAGGCCTGGTGGTGGGCGATCGGACTCGGTGCCTACGGGACCTATTGGGGCGGCGGCAAGTTCGTCGCCACGCCCAAGGGCCGGCGCACCAAGGACCTCTTTCTCGTCAAGGCCCCGATCTTCGGCAACTTGATCCACAAGATTGCCCTTTCCCGTTTCTGCCGCACCTACGCCACGCTGATTCGCTCCGGCGTCCCCATCCTGCGCACCCTCGAGATCGTCTCGGCCGCCAGCGGCAAGGTGCAGATCGAGGACGCCTGCGAGGAAATTGCGAAGCACGTCAGCCAGGGCGGCCAGGTCTCCGAGGTGCTCGCGGCCAACGCCTTCTTCCCGCCGATGATGAAGCACATGGTCAAGGCGGGTGAATCCACCGGCAATGTCGACGGCATGATGAACAAGGTCGCCGACTTCTACGACGTGGAGTGCGAAGCCACGGTGGCCGCGCTCACCTCGCTGATTGAGCCGATGCTGATCGTTTTCCTCGGCGTGGTCGTCGGTGGCATCGTCATGGCGATGTTCCTTCCGATCTTCCAACTCGGTGCGGTCGCCGGCGGCCTGCAGTAAGCGTGCGGCCAGTTCCCTGACTCCGCGCCTCGCCCTCAGGTCCGCCTGAGGCTCCGGCCTTCCCGCCTCATGCCCGCCGTTCTCATCGTCGACGACCTCGTCTCCATCCACGAGATGCTCGAGGCCGTGATCCAGCCCACGGGCTTCGCGACCTCGTCCGCCACCGATGGCGAGAAGGCGCTCGTCCGGTACAAGGCTGACAAATACGACCTGGTCCTGGCCGATATCGACATGAAGCCGATGGACGGCATCACGCTGCTCAAGCAGCTCAAGCTCTACGACCCGAGCGCCGTCGTCATCATCATGACCGCCTATGCCTCGACCGAGAGCGCAGTGCAGGCGCTGAAGTACGGTGCGTTCGATTACCTCCAGAAGCCGTTTCGCGTCGACGAGCTGATTGCGACGATGCGGCGCGGGCTCGAATTCCGGAAATTCCAGGCCGAGCGGGCCGCCACCGGTCTCGCCCCGGGCGTAAAGAACTCGGATATCGAGAGCCGGCTCATCGGGAAGAGCGCGCGGCTGACGAAGCTGATCACGCAGGTGAAGAAACTCGCGACCGTGCGCACGCCCGTCCTGCTGATTGGCGAGAACGGCACGGGCAAGACCGCGGTGGCGGAGATCCTTCACGCCGCGAGCGGCGCGCCGGAGTCGGCTTTTCGCCGGATCGACTGCTCGCTGAGTTCCGAGACCAATTTTCGCGAGGGCCTGATCGGCCAGAACGGCGAGGGCGGCGTGTGGGTGAAGGAGGCGAAGGGCGGCACGCTCTACCTGCAACATCTCCAGTGCCTGTCCCTGCCGGTGCAGAAGGAACTCGTCAGCGTGCTTCGCAACACGGCGCACGGTTTCCGTCTCGTCTGCACCACCAACGAGGATCTCGAAAAGCTGGTCGACGAGGGGACCTTTCACGACGAGCTCTTTTACCGAGTCGCTTCTCTGCCCGTGCAGTTGCCGCTGCTGCGCGAGCGGGTCGAAGACATTCCACTGCTGGTGAAACACTACGCCTCGCAGGCTGCGAATCCGCTCTTCGAGTCGAACTTGATCGAATTCACCGACGATGCGCTGGCCGTGCTCATGGCCTACCACTGGCCGGGGAATCTGACCGAGTTGTACCAGGTGGTCTCGAAGATCGCGGCGACGACGGAGACGCGCGTCATCACGTCGCAGCAGTTGCCACTGCGTTTGCGCGAACTCAAGCACTGGCCGGCCCTGGCGGAATTCCTGACCGGGCAGGAGAAACAGTACATCGACATGGTGCTGCACGCCTGCCGCGGCGACAAAACCGCCGCGGCCAAGGTGCTCGGAGTCGACTTCGCACGGCTGGGTTAGGCACGCGCGGGAATCCGGTCGCGAAATCGGGCGCGGACGAGCCGCGCCCTTACGAAATTTTTCCGGTTTGCGGTAGGGGCGCGCCTCGTGCGCGCCCGGCTACGCAGGCCGGCTAGGCAGCCCCATTCTCCCTCGGGCGAATCCGCCGGAGGGAGGCTGAAACGCCCGTTCAGAGGGCGAAGACGTACAGACTCGCCCCCGAGGCAACCGCCACGTGCTGCTTGCCGTCGACGAGGTAGCTGACCGTGCTGCCGTAGATGCCGCCGCCGGTGTTGAAGCTCCAGAGGAACTTGCCGGTCTTGGCATCGAGCGCGAAGAAGTGGCCCTCGCGCGTGCCGCTGAAGACCAGCCCGCTCGCCGTCGACATCACGCCCGCGTTGGGCGAGGTCGTGCCCGGGACCTGCTGGCGGAACTCCCACTTAATCTTGCCGGTCGTCGCCTCGATCGCCTTGAGCGCACCGTAGGGCTCCTCGCCGAGGACGTTGCGGCCGCCGCCGTTTTCGAAGTGTTCGCCTGGTGCGTAGGCGCTCGGGAGTTTGTAGTAATACTGGCCGTAGTCCTCCTTCACCTGCACGTAGAAGAGTCCGGTCTGCGGGCTGTAGGAAGGGCTCAGCCAGTTCGTCGAACCTTCGAGGCCCGGATAAACGAGCACGCCTTCCGCCGTCGGTTCGAGGCCGGGAATCAGGATGGGACGGCCCTTTTCGTCGAGTCCCTTGGCCCAGGTCTGTTTGGCGAAAGCGGCGCCCTTGAGGAATTCACCCGTCGCGCGGTCCAGCACGTAGTAGAATCCGTTCCGGTTCGCATGCATCAGCATCTTCCGCGGTTTGCCGTTGAATTCCGCGTCGATGAGGATCGGAACCTGGTTGGAATCCCAGTCGTGCGTGTCGTGCGGCGTGAATTGGAAGCCCCAGCCGATCTTGCCCGTGTCGGCGTTCACCGCGACGACCGAGGCGGTCCACTGGTTGTCACCCTGGCGAACGTCGCCGTTGTAGTCCGGACTCGGGTTGCCCGTGCCCCAGTAAATCAGGTTCAGCTCCGGATCGTACGAACCGGTGACCCAGGTCGTGCCGCCGCCGATTTTCCAGCTCTCACCGGCCCAGGTCTCGTTGCCCTTCTCGCCCGGACCCGGAACCGTGTAGCAGCGCCAGGCCTGCTGGCCGGTCTTGGCATCGTAGGCCGCGATGTAGCCGCGGACGCCGTATTCGCCGCCGGAGATGCCGATCACGATCTTATCCTTCACCGCCAGCGGTGCGACCGTGATGGAGGGACCGGAGCGATAGTCGGCGACCACGATATCCCAGCGCTCCACGCCCGTGTTCGCGTCGATGCAGACAAGGTGGGAATCAAACGTCCCGAGGTAAACCGCATCGCCGAGCACCGCCACGCCGCGATTGGGCCGACCGCAGCAGATGGGCACGTCATCCGGCAGCGGCCGGCGGTAATTCCAGATCGGCCGACCGGTGCGCGCGTCGAGGGCCGTGACGATGTTCGGGCGTTCGCTGACGTAGATGACGCCGTCGACCACGATCGGGCTGACTTCCCACTTGCTCGTGTCGGACTGCTGATAAACCCAGAGCGGCTTCAAGTTCGCCACGTTGCCGGGCGTAATCTGGGTGAGCTTCGTGTGCCGGTGGGACGAATAGTTGCCGGAATAGGTGAGCCAGTTGCCCGGCTCCTGATCGGCCCGGCGAATGCGTTCGAAAGGCACCTGAGTCTGCGCGAAGGCGCCGACGGCGGTGACCAGCAGGAGGGAGGCGAGGCCGGCGGACCGGAAGGAAAGGCTCATGGGAGGGGGCGGCTGAATTAGCGGGATTCCACGCCGCGCAACGATGCGAGAAACGCGACGACGTCGGTCATCTCTTCCGCGGAGAACACGGCGGCGTACACCGGCATCGGCGACTGGCCCCAGTCTTTGTGCAACTCGGTCAGCTCATTCTTGAAGAACGAGTGCAGCTTGCCGGTCAGGTCGCGGAGTTGGATGGAGAAGGTGTCCTCGTTGATGCGGACGCCAGCGACTTCGCGGCCGTCCTTGGACTTCGCGCGGACGAAGAGAAAGTTGAGCGGCATGTTTACCTCGGCGCGATAGGCGTTGAAGCTCTGCGGCACTTCGGCGTTCGGCTCGCTGAGGGCGCGACGCAGGAAGGCGGCGCTGCGCTTGCGGCCGATTTCGGTCAGGTCAGGTCCGATCATGTTTCCCTGGCCACGGAGCGTGTGACACTGGGCGCAAGCGCCCTTGGTCCGGTAGAGTTCGGCGCCCTTGACTGGATCGCCGGGTACCTTCTCGGGCGCGAGCTGGCCGAGAGACCGGACAAAGCCGGTTAGGGCAGTCATCTCATGGGGCTGCAGGCGGTGGGCCGGCATTTCCGTGCCTTGGATGCCGGAACGGATGATGCGGGTGAGGGCGGCATCCGTCGAAGCGCGCGGCAGGTTGGCCTGTGCCAGCGTCGGCCCGCGGGCGCCTTCGCCGTTGGGGCCGTGACACGAGATACAATGGGCCTGAAACAGCTTCCGGCCGGCATCCATGTTGGCGGCGGCGGGGGCCGGAGCTTGGGCGCGCACAAGCGACGCGAGAACAAGAAACGCGCAGAGGAGGCGGGGTTGCATGGGTGATTTCCCTTCCGCGGGATGGCCTGTCCACAGGGTACCGAGCCTGGGTGCTGGCTCCCGATCGGGGCGGGGAAGGCGGGCAAAATTCGGTCACGCTGCCGGTGGAGTCTAGCTTTTTCCTAGGCGGTGGACGCGGGCGGCGAAGCCTGCCGGGGCGTGGAAGTTATCGGCCCGCGCGAGGTTGGTCGGGCCCGTTTGCCTTTCCCGCTTGCCGCGCGTTTGGGCGCACTCAACCCTCTTCGAGATCTGCGCTTATGCCCAAACGCACCGACCTGAAATCCATCCTCATCATTGGCGCCGGCCCAATCGTCATTGGCCAGGCCTGTGAGTTCGATTACTCCGGCACGCAGGCGTGCAAGGCACTCAAGGAGGAGGGCTACCGGGTCATTCTCGTGAATTCGAATCCGGCGACGATCATGACCGATCCGGAGTTCGCGGACGTCACCTACATCGAGCCGCTCACCGTCGATATTCTGGAGAAAATTATCGCGGCGGAAAAGCCCTCGGCCCTCCTGCCGACCCTCGGCGGCCAGACCGCGCTCAACCTCTCGATCGAGCTCCACAAGAAGGGTATTCTCGAGCGTTACGGCGTCGAGATGATCGGGGCCAAGCCCGAGGCGATCAACAAGGGTGAGGATCGGGAGCTGTTCAAGCAGTGCATGCTCAAGATCGGCCTCGATGTCGCGAAATCGCGCACCGTGAAGTCGATGGAAGAGGCCCGCGCGGCCGCCGAGATGCTCGGCATTTTCCCGCTGATTATCCGTCCGTCCTTCACGCTCGGCGGCTCGGGTGGCGGCATTGCCTACAATCGTGAGGAATTTGAGCAGATTTGCGCCAACGGACTCGACCTCTCCCCCGTGCATGAAGTCCTCGTTGAGGAATGCCTGCTCGGCTGGAAGGAATACGAGATGGAGGTGATGCGGGACCACAAGGACCAGTGCGTGGTTATCTGCTCGATCGAGAATTTCGATCCGATGGGCGTGCACACCGGCGACTCGATCACGGTCGCGCCGGCCATGACCCTGACGGACAAGGAATATCAGATCATGCGCGATGCCTCGTTCGCGGTCATCCGCGAGATCGGCGTCGAGACCGGCGGCTCGAACATCCAGTTCTCCGTCGATCCCGAGACCGGCCGCATGGTCGTGATCGAGATGAACCCGCGCGTGTCGCGTTCCTCGGCGCTCGCCTCCAAGGCCACCGGCTTCCCGATCGCGAAGATCGCGGCGAAGCTTGCGGTCGGCTACACTCTCGACGAGCTGCGGAACGACATCACCCGGCTCACCCCGGCGAGTTTCGAGCCCACGATTGATTACGTCGTCACGAAGATCCCGCGGTTCACGTTCGAGAAATTTCCGGACGCGGATCCCACGCTCACCTCCGCGATGAAGTCGGTCGGCGAGGCCATGGCCATCGGCCGCACCTTCAAGGAGTCGATGCAGAAGTGCCTGCGTTCGCTCGAGATTGGCGCGCGCGGTTTTGGTGGTGGCGGCAAGCACGGCGGCGACGAGCCGGTCGAGGAAAAGGTCATCAACGCGAAGCTCGGCACGCCCAACGCCGAGCGCATTTTCTACCTCCGGCATGCGTTCCGGGCCGGCTACACGGTCGAGCGGATCTTCGATCTCACGAAGATCGATCCCTGGTTCCTGCATCAACTCCGCGAGATTTGGGAAATGGAGGAGGCGGTGAAGAAGGTCGCCGGCCCTGATCCGACGAAGGCGCTGGCCGCAATCGACACCGATCTCCTCCGCCGCGCCAAGCAGTTCGGATTCTCCGACACGCAGCTCGCGCACATTCTGCACAGCGACCTCGCCAGCGTCCGCGCCGAGCGGAAGCGCCGCGGCATCCAGACGACCTACCGGCTCGTCGACACCTGTGCGGCCGAGTTCGAGGCGTTCACGCCGTATTATTATTCGAGCTACGGCGACGAGAACGAGATCCTGCCGCCGAAGGGGAAGAAGAAGATCATGATTCTCGGGGGCGGCCCGAATCGCATCGGGCAGGGCATCGAGTTCGACTACTGCTGTGTCCACGCCAGTTTCGCGCTGCGCGAGGCCGGCTACGAGACGGTGATGGTCAACTCAAACCCCGAGACCGTCTCGACGGATTACGATACCAGCGACCGGCTCTACTTTGAGCCGCTGACGCTCGAGGACGTTTTGGAAATTTACCAGCAGGAGGGCTGTGCGGGTGCGATCGTGCAGTTCGGCGGCCAGACTCCGCTGAACCTCGCCTCGGCCCTGAAGGCCAATGGCGTGAACATCATCGGGACCTCGCCCGAGAGCATCGAGATCGCTGAGGACCGGAAGCTCTTTGCCGCGATTCTCCAGCAGTTGAACCTGCGCCAGCCCGACAACCGGATCGCGTTGAGCGAGGCGGAGGCGATCAGCTCCGCGGGCGAGGTGGGTTATCCCGTGCTCGTGCGCCCCTCGTTCGTGCTCGGCGGCCGTGGCATGTTCATCCTCTACAGCGAGGAGGAACTCCGCGCCGTGGTCCGCCAGGTCTTCGACGTCATGCCGGGCAAGCCCGTGCTGATCGACAAGTTCCTCGAGGATGCCATTGAGCTCGACGTCGACTGCATCAGCGACGGCGAAACGTCCGTCGTGGGTGGCATGCTCGAGCACATCGAATATGCCGGCGTGCACTCCGGTGACGCCGCGATGGTGATGCCGCCGCACACGCTGCCGGCCGCCATGTTGACCACGGTCCGCCAGGCGACGCACGAACTCGCCCGGGCCTTGCAGGTGGTCGGCCTGATGAACGTGCAGTTCGCGATCAAGGACAACCAGCTCTACGTGCTCGAGGTGAACCCGCGTGCCTCGCGGACCGTGCCGTTCGTGGCCAAGGCGATCGGCGTGCCGCTGGCGAAACTTGCCGCGAAGGTCATGACCGGGCTCAAGCTGAAGGACCTCGGCTTCACCCGCGAGCTGACTCCGAAGCACTGGTGCGTGAAGGAGGCGGTGTTTCCCTTCGTGCGCTTCCCCGGCGCGACCATCGCCCTGGGGCCGGAAATGCGTTCCACCGGTGAAGTCATGGGGCTCGACGACGATCTCGGCATCGCCTTTGCCAAGGCCCAGGCCGCCGCGAAGCCGGGACTCCCGGTGCAGGGAAATGTTTTCCTTTCGGTCAAGGATGGCGACAAGGCCCGCGCCGTGCAGATCGCGCGCCGCCTCGAGGAGTTTGGATTCAACATCTTCTCGACGAGCGGCACGGCGAAGACGCTGGCCGACGCCGGCGTGAAGGTGAAGCGGCTCGCGAAGATCGCCGAAGGGCGGCCCAATGCGGTCGACCTGATTAAGAACGGCCAGATCCAGATGGTGATCAACACGCCGGGCGGAATGATTCCGCGCCGCGACGAGAATGCCATTCGATCCGCCGCGTATGCCCACAACGTCTGCATCATGACGACCATCACCGGTGCCATTGCCGCCGTGGAGGGCATCCACGCGCTCAAGGCCAAGCAGGTCGGGGTTCGCCCGATCCAGAAGTACAAGGGTAACGTCACGGTTGTCTGACCCGGGCCGTCCCGGAACTTTACAGCGCCGCAGTCCGCTGTTTATCACCCCGTCATGCGCGCAATTCGAATTCACGAAACCGGTGGAACGGAAAAGATCCGATTGGACGACATCCCGGTGCCGGTTCCCGGTGCCGGTGAGGTACGCTTCCGCGTCGAGGCCGCGGGTCTCAACTTCATCGATACCTACAAGCGCAGCGGGCTCTACGCGGTGAAGTTGCCGCACACGCTCGGCCAGGAGGGCGCCGGCGTCGTCACGGCAGTGGGGGAGGGCGTGACCGAATTTCAAGCCGGCGATCGCATCGCCACGGCGGCCGCGAGCGGTGCCTATGCCGACGAGGCGATCGTGGCGGCGGGCCAGGCCGTGAAGGTGCCGGCGGGTGTGACCTCGGCGCTCGCGGCCGCGGTGATGCTGCAGGGCATGACGGCGCATTACCTCGCCTGTGACACTTTTCCGCTCAAGGCCGGCGACACTGCGATTGTACATGCCGGCGCCGGCGGCGTTGGCCTGCTGCTGACGCAGATCGCGAAACTGCGCGGGGCGCGCGTGCTGGCGACGGTGGGCACGGACGAAAAAGCCAAATTGGCGAAGGATGCCGGTGCGGATGCCGTCTGCGTGTACACCCGCGACAACTTCACCGAGGCAGCGCGCGCCTTCACGGGCGGCCGGGGCGTGGATGTCGTTTACGATGGCATCGGCCGTGACACTTTCGAAGCCTCCCTCAACAGCCTGCGGCCCCGCGGCATGTTCGTGACGTTCGGCAATGCGAGCGGCCCGGTGCCGCCGTTTGCACCGCTGCTCCTCTCGCAAAAAGGTTCGCTCTTCGTAACCCGTCCGACGCTGGCGCACTACACGCAGACCCCGGCCGAGACGCGGGCGCGCGCCGGCGACCTCTTTGGCTGGATCGCGGCCGGCCGGCTGAACATTCGGATCGGTGCTACTTATCCGCTGGCGGCGGCGGCTGAATCCCACCGGGCGCTCGAGGGCCGGGCGACGACGGGCAAGGTTTTGCTGCAAACCTGAGGCGCGCGGCGCCGTTCCGGTGCCCGGGTGCCATTTCGCATGAGCAAACTTTCCACGCTGACGGCGCTGTTGCACGGCCCCGATCAGCCGGGGTTGGTGGCGAGGGTCGCGAGTTGGATTTTCGAGCGCGGCGGAAATATTCTCCACGCCGACCAGCACCGCGACATGGAGGCCGGAATTTTTTTCCAGCGCGTGGAGTGGCAGCCCGCCTTTGCCGCCGCGGGCACGGAGCCCGGACGGCCCACGACCGAGGCGGCGGGGCGGGCCTCGGTTGCGATTCAGGCCATGGCGGATCAATCGCAGGGCCGCCCGATCGATCGGGTGGCGGCGGCCCGCGATTTTTCCACCTTCGCGCAGTCCTCGCTCGGCATGACCGTGCGACTGCTGGCGTCAGACGATCGGCCGCGGGTCGTGCTCTTCGTCTCGAAGGCGGATCATTGCTTCCACGATCTCGTGCTTCGTTGGAAGGCGGGCGACTTTTCCTGCGAGATTGTCGCCATCGTCGGCAATCATCCGGATCTCGGGTCGGCGGCGGCCGGTTACGGCCTGCCGTTTTTTCACATCCCGGTGCTGCCTGATCGCAAGGCCGCCGCGGAAAAGGAGCAACTGGCGCTGCTGCGGGATCTACGGGCGGATCTCGTGGTGCTGGCGCGCTACATGCAGGTTCTGTCGGCGGGGTTTCTCGCGGAACTAGGCGTGCCGGTGATCAACATTCATCACTCCTTCCTGCCGGCGTTCGCGGGTGGCCGGCCCTACCACCAGGCCCACGCCCGCGGCGTGAAGCTCATTGGCGCGACGGCGCATTACGCCACCCGCGATTTGGATGAGGGTCCCATCATCCATCAGGACGTGGCGCGGATCACCCACCGGCACGACGTCGAGGACCTGGTCCGGAAGGGCCGGGATCTGGAGAAGTCGGTCCTGGCTCAGGCCATGCGCTGGCATCTCGAAGGCCGGGTGCTCGTCTACGGCAACAAGACCGTCGTCTTCGATTGATGCGAAGACGCATCCCGTCCGTCGCCGCGATGTTTGGAATCCCTGACCGTGGAGCCGTTTCGCTTTCCCTCCATCCGAACGGTGAACCTGTCCCGGTTTCGGGCATTTACATGCTGCCGCGCATTTGCTCTCGTCACCGGTTCCATCGATAAAACCTCCAACCATGTCTGCCACACCTTCCCAAACGAGCCCCGCCGGTGACGACCGCAGCCCCGACGCGGTCGCCGCGCTGATTGAACCCAGCTTCGGCGACAAGCTTGAGCTCTTCTGGGAGAAGAACAGCACCGCGGTGCTGACCCTGTGTGCGGCCGTGTTGCTCGCCGTGGCGGGCAAGGGACTGTGGGAATATATGGCGCGGCAAAAGGAGCTCGGAATCGAGCAGACCTACGCTGCGGCCACGACGCCGGAACAATTGAAGAGTTTCGCGGCCGCCCATGCCGGCCACTCGCTGGCTGGCATCGCCCAGCTCCGGTTGGCCGACGACGCCTATACCGCGGGTAAGTTTGCCGAAGCGGTTGCCGGTTATGAAGCGGCGAACGGCATCCTGAAGGGTGGCCCGCTCGCCGCTCGCGTGAAACTCGGCCTTGGCGTGGCCAAGATTCAATCCGGTAAATCCGCGGAGGGAACAGCGGAACTCAAGCAGTTGCTCGACGATGCTCAGCAGTTGCGGGCGATCCGGGCTGAGGCCGGTTACCATCTCTCCAGCCTTGCGGCGGACTCTGGCGACACCGCGCAGGCCCAAAAAATCTCCGAGCAACTCCTGCAGATCGATCCGAGCAGCTTGTGGACCCAGCGCGCGTTGACGTTGCGCATGACCAAGGCGACGGCCGCCGCCCCGAGCGCTCCGAGCGTCCCGGTTCCTGCGGCAGGAGCCAAGCCCGCCGAGTCCGCGCCGGGCGTTCAGTTCAAGCTGCCGGGCAAATAATCGGGCGAGTTTAGTGCCGTTCGTCGCGACTGCCGTCGCGGAAGATTCCGTTGTTCGTGGCCCGAGTTTTGGGGTTCGTGCACACTTTCGTGTGACCGCCTTCACGGCTGGGCTGGGCGGATGAAATGCCTTTCTCGTCTCCGGCTTCACGCCGGTGCCGCCTGCCTCGTGGGAAGTGCGCTGTTCCTCTGCGGCGGTCTCGCTCCACTCTTCGGTCAAATCGTCGCGTGGGATGTCCACGGAACCGCGGCGTCCACCGCAAACCCGATGCCGGCCACCTTGCTCGATCCCGGTATCGCCAGCGCGACCCTGACTCTGGGCATCGGCGTGACGGCCTCGAGTGCATCGAACACGTTCGGCGGATCCGGTTTCGATCAGCGCAGTCTTTCGGCTGCGATGGCGGCGAACGACTACCTGTCGTTCACGGTCGTACCCACCGCCGGACGCTCGCTGAGCCTGACCTCGATCAGCCTGCTTTTCGGCGTGTCGTCGGCGGTGACGAGTTTTCATGTCGCGCTTGCGACGAGTGCCACAGGCTTTTCGGTTCCGGAGCTACTTTGGACGTTCGCGTTCAACACGACGCTGTCGCCGTCCCAATCGATTTCGCTCGTGGACTACGTGGAACTCCAGGACGTCACTTCCGCACTGGAGATTCGTCTCCACGGTTGGCGTGACCCGTCAGGCTCGAGCACTTTTCGAATCCGCGACAATGCGGGCTACGACCTCGCAATTTTCGGGACGGTGTCGGAAGTCGCGGCTATTCCTGAACCATCCGCGTACGCAGCGGGCATTGCCGCTCTTGTCGCCGGTGCCGTCATGGCCCGCCGCGGTCGCAGTTGGCGCCCGCGTCGCGTGAGCGCCGCTGGCAGCCAATGGTCGGGGCGACAGGATTCGAACCTGCGACCTCCTGGTCCCAAACCAGGCGCTCTACCAGGCTAAGCTACACCCCGAACTGTTGAGGGGAAGACCGTTGGCCGAATGCGGATGGAGTCAATGGTGTCGTCGCCGCATTCGAGTCCCGCATCCGGCAGGCCCGGGCCGGAGGCAAAGGTGCGCTGTTGAGCGATGAATTTGGGCTGGCCGGGGTTGGGCGACCAGGCCCGGCAAGGCGGGCTTCGATCATGGTCCACAAGTCCAATCCGACGGAAGAAGTGGGCGGAAGTCTTGTCCGAAATGTCCCTCGCATCCGGCCGGCGGCTACAGCCAGCGCAAAGAGCAATCTCTTCTTGCGTCACCTAGGAATCCTCATTGTGCTCGCACCCCAACTTCCCTCCATGGACACCATTTCTCGCGAAAACAGCAGCATGCTTCCGGTCGGCGGCATTATTGTCGGGGCCATCGGCCTGCTTCTTGGGGGCCTGGCCCTCGTACAAGTTTCCAAGGTCAACAAGACCGTGGCTGAGCATCAGCTCAAAGTCGACAAGGTCGATGGCATCGAGAGCCAGGCGGCCTCGGCGGCGACTGCGGCCGAGAAAGCTCGCACTGATGTCGCCGCGCTCCAGCGCTCGACGCAGGAAGCGATGAATCAGGTCGGCGCGATGATCGGCGACATGGGTGGCAAGATCACGAAGCTCGAGGAAGCGTCGAAGAAACCGGCGCCGGTCGCGGGCAAGAAGGGTGGCGGTCCGGCGGTCGCGGGTCCCGGCGAGTACGTCGTCAAATCGGGCGACACGGGGATGAAGATCGCGAATGCGAACGGAGTTTCGGTTTCCGATTTGCAGGCCGTCAATGCCGGGGTCAACTGGAGCGGCCTCAAGGTCGGCCAGAAGTTGAAGCTGCCGAAGAAGTAATTTCTTTCGGATCACTTTTGATGCCTCTCGCGCCTCGCGCCGGGAGGCATTTTTTTTGCCCCTTCCATGTCGCACGCCCCCTCCGATCCCTCGCGCTGGCAGAAACTCGGGGAGGCGACGCATTCGACGACCCGGGTCTTTGAAGTGCTGAACGCGCGCTTCCGGCATCCGGTGCGTGCGATCGAAAAGGATTTTGTCGTGGTACGGCCGCCCGACTGGGTGAACGTGGTCGCGCTGACCCCCGATGGCCAGATCGTCCTGGTCCGGCAGTTTCGCTTTGGGATTAACGATTTCTCGCTCGAGATTCCGGGCGGCGTGATGGAGCCGGGCGAGGACCCGGTGACGACGGGGCTGCGCGAACTGCGCGAGGAAACGGGCTACACCGGCCAGCCGGCCACGTTACTCGGCAGTGTGCATCCCAACCCGGCGATTCAGTCGAATCGGTGTCATTTCGTGTTCGTTGAAGCCGCGGTTCGAACCCAAGTGCTCGAATGGGACGCCGACGAAGAGATCCAAGTTTGCACGCGGCCGGTCGACGAGGTTCTGGCGTTGGCGCGGAGCGGCGGCATCACGCACAGCCTCGTGCTCGCGGCCCTGCTGCTTTTCGAGGCGAAGTGGCGGAGCGGTTCGAAATGAAGTGGGTGGGAAGTTCGCGCGGCGGATCCGGGTGGCGGAGGACCGCCGTTTGACATCGGGAATTTGCCCGCTTTCCTCTGTCGAACTCCTTTGATGTCGACTTTCCAACTACCGCCCCTCGGTGCCGTCGATGAATTGCTGCCGGCGGAGTTGGAGCAGGAAGTGCGGCGCATTTACGCTCGCAGCCCACTTTACGGGCAGCGCTTCCCGATCCATTCGGAGCCACTGCACTGGTCTTGTTTCCGGGAGATTCCTGCGCTCTCGAAACAGGAAATCATCTCGCGCGGGCATCAGGCTTTTTTCACCGACTACGGCGAGATCGAGCGCGGCTTTCAGACCAAGCGTTTCGAGTACGAGAGCACGGGCGGGACGACGCAGTCGCCGATGACTGTGATCATGGAGGACGGCTGGTGGACGGCGCAGACGGAACGCGCGTACCGTGCTTCACCGATCCTCCGGCAGTTCGCAGGCCGTCCGTATCGCAAGTGTGTCCTGGCGCCGGTCGGCTGCTCGAGCAACCTTTGCCCTTACGAGGATCATCCGTTTCCGCACCGGTATTTTGACGGTACGGTTTATTTGAATCTTTCGAGCGATCCTTTCGCATTTCCGGAGAGTGAGTGGGACCGGATTGTGCTCGAGCTTCAAGCCACCCAGCCGGAGGTGCTAGAGGGAGAGCCCGTCTATCTTTCGCTGCTCGCCCGCGCGGCCCAGCGGAGGCAGGTGAAGGTTCCCAGCCTGCGCGCGGTGATTCTCACCTACGGCAAGGCGAGCACCCAGCACGGTCGCCGGATTGCGGAAGTGTTTCCGGCGCCGCAAGTGGATCTCTACGGCTCCACGGAGGCGGGGTACCTCTTCGTTGGGGAAGCGTTCAAGGACAGCTCTCAGGTGATCGAGGAGAACGCGTTCATCGAACTCGTCCCCTGGCGCGAAAAGCTGCCGGGCGTGTTTCAAATCTACGTCACGACTCGCGGCCGGGAAGCGATGCCGCTGTTGCGGTATCACACGGGCGACATCGTGCAGCAGTTTCCCACCGGCTTCCGGCTGCTGGGCCGCGAAGGTAATTTGCACTTCCGGGCTGACGGTTCGTTGGTTTCCCCGGCGGATATCGACGAGGCCTTGCCCGTCCAGTTCACCTGCTGGCATTACAGTTTGGTTCAGACCGGCGATTCGCGCTGGGACTTCCACTACGTGACGGATCAATCCGCCGATCATTCGGAGGTGGAGTCGGCCCTGGCCCGGCTGCTCGGTGGCGGGGCGCGCGTGGCAGCGTTCCGTCGACGGGCCATTGCGCCGGCCGCGAGCGGCAAGTTCTCTCTCCTGAAGCCGCTGGCGCGCTAGCGCGCGCTTCTGAAAAAGGTTAGGTTCGCTAATAAGCATCCAAGGGCGAGCACGCGCCTTTACTTCGCCTTGGTGCTCCCCGACTTTTTGCGCGGTTTCCTTTCACCCTAACGGCGGACCTCGATGCATCTATTTGGCTTATTCTTCCGCTCCTCCATCGGTCGGAAGATTTTGATGGCGGTCACGGGCTTGATCTTGATCGGCTTTGTCATCGGTCACTTGGTGGGTAATCTTCAGGTCTTTCAGGATCCGGATCACCTCAACGGCTACGCCCAGTTTCTCCGCCAGCTGGGCCCTTGGCTTTGGGTCGCCCGGCTCGTCCTGATCGTCAGCGTCGTGATTCACATCTGGGCTGCCACCGCCCTCACTTTGGAAAACAACCGCGCGCGCGGGCCGGAACCCTACGGTGTGAAGTACACGATTCGAGCCACGCTCGCGTCGCGAAGCATGCGGCTGACCGGGTATGTCGTGCTCGCGTTCGTGCTGTATCACCTCGCGCACTTCACGTGGGGGGCGGTGTCCCGGGAAAGCTACAAGGACAACCTCGAGCTCTACACGATGCAGAACGACTACCGCTTCGCCGGAATGCCGGTCGTGAAGGCGGGCGCCGAGGTGCATGATGTGCACGAGATGGTGATCCTTGGATTTCAGAGCCCGGTCGTTTCCCTGTTCTATATCGTCGCGGTCGGTCTCCTGAGTTTTCACCTGCTCCACGGTTTCGACAGTCTCTTCCAGACCTTCGGACTTCGTTCCAGCCGCTGGTCGGGCTGCCTGCGGAAAGTCACGGTGCTCTTCTGCCTCGTTTATTTTCTCGGGAATCTCGCGATTCCCGGGGCCGTTCTGATCGGCTCGCTTCGCCCGCACACTGCCCGCGTCGCCGTTTCCGGCCGCTGAGCGAAATCCATTCATCCGCGTCGTTTCGTCCCATGGCCACACTCGAATCGAAAACTCCCTCCGGCCCGCTCGCGGACAAGTGGCGCAAGCACAAGGCGGACATCAAGCTCGTCAATCCCGCGAACAAGCGGAAATACGAGGTCATCGTTGTCGGTGCCGGGCTGGCCGGCGCCTCGGCCGCCTCGTCGCTCGCCGATCTCGGCTACAAGGTTAAGTGTTTCGTGTTCCACGACAGTCCGCGGCGGGCACACTCGATCGCTGCCCAGGGCGGCATCAACGCGGCCAAGAACTACCAGAACGACGGCGATAGCGTTTACCGGCTTTTCTACGACACGATCAAGGGCGGTGACTACCGTTCGCGCGAAGCGAACGTGCACCGCCTCGCCGAGGTCTCCGTCAACATCATCGATCAATGCGTCGCGCAGGGCGTCCCGTTCGCCCGCGAGTACGGCGGCCTGCTCGCCAACCGTTCTTTCGGCGGCGCCCAAGTCAGCCGCACGTTCTATGCGCGCGGCCAGACCGGCCAGCAGCTGCTGCTCGGGGCCTATTCCGCGCTGATGCGGACGGCCGGCGCTGGCACCGTCGACCTCCGGACGCAGAAGGAGATGCTCGATCTTGTCGTGGTCGATGGCCAGGCAAAGGGCGTCATTGTTCGCGATCTCGTCACCGGCGCGCTGGAGCGCCATGCCGCGGATGCCGTAGTGCTGGCCACCGGCGGTTACGGCAACGTCTTCAACCTGTCCACCTACGCCCGCGGTTCCAATGCGACGGCGATCTGGCGGGCCTACAAGCGCGGCGCCTGTTTCGCGAATCCCTGCTACACGCAGATTCACCCGACCTGCATTCCGGTCAGCGGCGATTATCAGTCGAAGCTGACGCTTATGTCCGAGTCGTTGCGGAACGACGGCCGGATTTGGGTCCCGAAGAAGAAGGAGGATCGGCTCAAGGATCCGTCGACGATTGCCGACGCGGATCGCGATTACTTCCTCGAGCGCATGTATCCGGCGTTCGGCAATCTCTGCCCGCGCGACATTGCCTCCCGGGCGGCGAAGCGCGTGTGCGACGAAGGTCGCGGCGTGGGTCCGAGCGGGCTCGGTGTTTATCTCGATTTCTCCGACGCCATCTCCCGCCTCGGAGCGAATGGCGTGCGCGAACGCTACGGCAACCTTTTCGACATCTACCACGAAATCACCGCGGAGAGCGCTTACGAGCAGCCCATGCGGATTTTCCCGGCGGTGCACTACACCATGGGTGGCCTGTGGGTGGACTATAACTTGATGTCGAACATCCCCGGGCTGTTCGTCCTCGGTGAAGCCAACTTCTCGGATCACGGGGCCAATCGGCTCGGCGCCTCGGCGTTGATGCAGGGTCTGGCCGACGGCTATTTCGTCATTCCGTACACCATCGGCGATTACCTCGCGACCCAGAAACCGGGTTCCCGTCCGAGTGCGGATGGGGCCCAGTTCAAAGCGGCCGAAGAGGCCATCCGGACCATGACGAAGCGGTTCGTCGATAATCAGGGCCGGGAGCCGGTGAGCCATTTCCACAAGCGCCTCGGCAAGCTCATGTGGGAGTTCTGCGGCATGGCGCGCACCAAGGCCGGCCTCGAAACGGCGCTCCAGAAGATCCCCGAACTTCGCGAGGAATTCTGGGCGAATGTGCGCGTCCCGGGCTCTGCCGAAACGCTGAACCAGTCGCTCGAGCAGGCCGGCCGCGTCGCCGATTTTCTCGAACTCGGTGAACTCATGTGTCGCGATGCCCTGACCCGTGAGGAGAGTTGTGGCGGGCACTTCCGCGAGGAGCACCAGCATCCCGACGGCGAGTGTAAACGTAACGACGACGGCTTCGGTCACGTTGCCGCGTGGGAATACCGCGGTGAGGGCCAGACGCCGCAGCGCAACGTCGAGGCTCTCAATTACGAATTCGTGAAGATGAGCGTGCGCAATTACAAGTAACGCCCCGTCACCGTCGTTTCCATTCGTCCCCTTCTTTCCATGGTCGCCGCCAACACCACCCAGCCCCTCAGCATCACTCTCCGGGTCTGGCGTCAGGCTGATGCCCGCCAGCCGGGCAAGTTCGTCGAATATCAGGCCAAAGATCTGAGTCCGAACATGTCGTTCCTCGAGATGCTCGATGTGGTGAACGACCAGCTCACCGGGAAGGGCGAGGATCCAATTGCGTTCGCCCACGACTGCCGCGAAGGCATCTGCGGAACGTGTTCCTGCACGATTAACGGCAAGCCCCATGGACCGGGCAAAGGGGTTGCGACGTGCCAGATCTACATGCGGGCGTTCCGCGACGGCGACGTGGTTACTGTCGAACCGTTCCGCGCGGCGGCCTTTCCGGTGGTGAAGGACTTGATCACGGATCGCAGCGCCTTCGACAAGATTCAGAGTGCCGGCGGTTTCATCACGGTGCGGGCCGGTTCGGCCCCGGAGGCAAATGGAATGCCGGTGCCGAAGCCCGATGCGGATCTGGCCATGGATGCCGCCACCTGCATCGGCTGTGGCGCCTGCGTCGCTGCCTGCAAGAACGCCAGCGCGATGCTCTTCGTGGCGGCCAAAGTTTCGCACCTCGGCCTGATGCCGCAGGGTCAGGCCGAGCGCGATCGGCGAGTCCTGGCGATGGTCGGGACGATGGACGAACTCGGCTTTGGCAACTGCACCAACTATTACGAGTGCAGCGCGGCGTGCCCCAAGTTGATTTCGCACGATTTCATCGCGCGGATGAACCGCGATTTCCTGACCGCTTCCTTCCGCACCTCCTTCAAGCCGGAGTCGGCTGGAGCCAGCGGCGGAGCGGCCTGAGTGGTGCTGGCTGGCATCAGCCGGCCCCGCCAGCCGTCAGAATACCGCGAGCGCGCGGGCGCTTTCCAAGGCGACCCAGGCGGCACCGCCCGCGAGTCCGAACTTCAGCAGCGTGCGCGTCAGCTTTCGGCTGCGCAGCACCAGATCATGCAGGTCCGGAGCGAGCTTCTTGCGGTTGCTGTGGGCCATGAAGCTGACGAATTGCGGGTCCCGGAACCGACCCCGCGGATCGCGGCGCAGTCCGAGTCGGACGGCGGGGCGATGGCAGGCATGGAGCAGGACGCGAAGCACACGGTATTGAGTCGAAATTCGGATCCGTTCTTTCAAGTCCAATCCCGCCAATCTTGTAATTTGACGCGATTTTATCCGACGTGATCGCGCCTCATGCCAGTAATCGGATCTGCGAGCGCGGATTTCCGGGGTTCCCTCGGTGATCATTTCTGGTTCTATCCGCGCATGAATTTCGTCGTCGTTGGCGGTGGGGCTTGGGGGACGGCCTTTGCCGTGCATCTCGCGCGCGTCGGCGGGACGGTGGCTCTTGTACCCCGGCGGACGGAACACGCTCACCAGTTGGCGGCCGCCCGTGAGAACGCCGAATACCTTCCTGGGATCGCGTTGCCGCCCGCCGTGGTGGTGACGCCCGATCTCGCCCACGCGCTGCGCAACGCCGAGGTCATCGTGCTGGCCTGCCCGGCCCAGGCGTTGCGGGAAACATGTGCGCGGATCCGCGGGGCCCTGCCTGCCACGCCCGCCGTCCGTTTCATTGTCAGTCTTTCGAAGGGGCTCGAAGCCGGCACCCACCTGCGACCCGCGGAAATCGTCGCCGGCCTCCTTCCCGGCTTTCCCGTCGGCACGCTAACCGGGCCGACGAATGCCCGCGAAGTCGCGCTCGGGAAGCCGGCGGCGTTGGTCCTGGCGGCGTCGCCCCTCCCGTTGTTCGCGGGCGAAGTGCAGGCGGAGATCAGCGGTTCGACCCTCCGCATCTACACGAGTGACGATCTGGCGGGCGCCGAATTTGGCGGCTGCCTCAAGAACATTTATGCCATCGCCGCCGGGTGCTGTGATGGACTGCAACTCGGCGACAACATCAAGGCGGCGATGCTCACACGGGCATTGGCGGAAATGGTGCGGGTGGGCGTGGCGTTGGGGGCGCGGACCGAGACATTTTACGGACTCAGCGGATTCGGCGACCTCGTGGCGACGTGTTACGGTGACTGGAGTCGCAACCATGACTTCGGCCGTCAAATCGGACAGGGGAGGAAAGTCGCCGAACTGATCACGAATCGAAAGACCGTCGTCGAAGGTTACAAGACAGCCCAGTCGTTCGCCGGACTCTGCGCCGAACGCGGGCTCGACGCGCCCATCCTGCGCGAGGTCCACGCCATCCTGTTCGAGGGGAAGGCGCCGGAGGAAGCGCTGAAGGCCCTCATGACCCGCGGTCTGAAGCGCGAGTAAATCCGCCCTCCGGCAGGCGGGGCTTGCACCTCATCGGCCCGGCTTTTGACTGCCACCTCCTTACCCCTTCCATGGCAAACCACCCGGATAGCGCGGCACTCGACCGCAAGCACAAGCTCGTCATTTTCGCGTCCTCGCTCGGGACCGTGTTCGAGTGGTACGACTTCTACATCTACGGCACGCTCGCGACGTTTTTCGGGAAGCTCTTCTTTCCGCCGGAAAACGAAACCGCCGCATTTCTCTCGAGCCTCGCTCTCTTCGGAGTGGGATTCTCCGTGCGACCGTTCGGCGCCCTGGTCTTCGGCCGGCTGGGAGATCTCGTCGGCCGGAAGTACACCTTCCTCGTTACGATCGTCGTGATGGGTTTGTCCACGGCGCTGGTCGGCATACTGCCGACGTATGCGACCATTGGCTTTTGGGCCCCGGTGATTCTGGTGTTCCTGCGGCTCGCGCAGGGCCTCGCCCTTGGCGGTGAATACGGCGGGGCTGCGACCTATGTGGCCGAGCACGCCCCGCCTGGGAAGCGCGGGGCGTTCACGAGTTGGATTCAGACCACGGCCACCTTGGGCTTTTTCCTCTCGCTCGCGGTCATTCTCGGAGTGCGGCAGCTGATGTCGCCGGAAAGCTTCGCCTCCTGGGGTTGGCGCATTCCCTTCCTCGTCTCAATTCTACTGCTCGGCGTCTCGATCTACATCCGGATGAAGCTGCACGAGTCACCCGTGTTTGCCGAAATGAAGGCGCAGGGGAAGACGTCGAAGGCGCCGCTGACCGAGAGCTTCGCCGAATGGGGCAATGCCAAGGTGGTGCTCAAGGCGATCTTTGGCGCCACCGCGGGGCAGGGGGTCGTGTGGTATGCGGGGCAGTTCTACGCCCTCTATTTTCTGACGACCACGCTGAAGCTCGACTACGTCAACGCCTACATTTTCGTCGCGATTGGGCTGCTCATTGGGACGCCGTTTTTCGTGATCTTTGGCCGGCTCTCGGATCGAATTGGCCGCAAGGGTATCATGATGACCGGCTGCCTGCTCGCGGTGCTGACCTATCAGCCCATCTTCAAGGGACTCACGCGGGCGGTTAACCCGGCCCTCGCCGACGCCATGTCCACGACGCCGGTCGTGCTCCATACGACTGAACATCGGGGCGCGGTGGCCGTGACGATCGAGGCGATCATTGATGCCGCCGGAAAAATCATCGGCCTCAAGAAGGATGCTACGCAGACCGATCTCGCGCGGAATTTCCTCAACGCTCGCGGCATCCCCTTCGCGCTCGCTCCCGCCCGTGCGGAGGGCCCGCTCGTGCTGACGGTTGGAGCCACTCCGGTGACAGGATTCAGCCAGCAAGCCTACGAGAGCGCCCTGGCGCCGGCAGGTTATCCGCGCGCCGCCGACCCCGCCAGGGTCAACAAGCCGGTCGTGATCACACTCCTGAGCATCCTGATGCTCTACGTCACGATGGTTTACGGTCCGATCGCCGCGTTCCTTGTGGAGCTCTTTCCCACCCGGATTCGCTACACCTCGATGTCGCTGCCGTACCACATCGGCAACGGTTGGTTTGGCGGTTTCCTGCCGTTGATCGCAGCGAGCATCGTGGTCTTCACCGGCGATATCTACGCCGGCTTGTGGTACCCGATTGCGATCGCGGCCATGTCCCTGATCGTCGGCCTGCTCCTGCTGCCGGAAACAAAGGATCGTGATCTGAGCGCCTAAGCCCAGATCACGTCCTGATTTCAGCTAGCCACCAGCCTCACGTCAGAGCTGCCGTTTGGCCAATTCTCCCAGCGTGCGCACGGCGGCCTCGGTGGTTTCAGTCCAGAGCACGCCGCAGTTCATCCGCAGGCAATTCCTGTACCGGTCCTTCACGGAGAAGAGCGGGCCTGGAGCCGTGTTGATGTGATGCTTCAGCGCTTCGCGGTGGAGGCGAAGCGTGTCCACGCCCGCGGGCATCTCCACCCAGAGGACGAAACCGCCCTCGGGCCGGCTGAGCCGCGTGCCTGCCGGGAAGTGACGTAGAATCGCCTGCGCGAAGAGGTGGAGTTGGTGATGGTAGGCGCGCCGAATTGACCGGAGGTGATGATCGTAGCCGCCGTTGCGGAGGAAATCAGAAACCGTCTTTTGCAGGACCACAGGCGTGCCGAGCGTGTTCGTGAACTTCAGCCGCCGCACCCGCTCGAGGTAACGTCCCGGCGCACACCAGCCCACACGAAGCGAGGGCGCGAGGGTCTTGCCGAACGAGCTGCAGAGGATGACGCGGCCGTCGGTGTCCCAGGCCTTGAGCGGCTTCGGCCGTCTTTCACCGAAGTGGAGATCGCCGTAGACATCGTCCTCGATGGCGGGGACGTCGAACTCCGTCAGGAGTTGGTAGAACCTGGCCTTCTTCTCGTCGGGCATGCACGAGCCGAGCGGGTTGGAATAGCTCGGCATCACGATCACCGCCTTGACGTCGTTGTTCGCCAGAGCGTCGCGGGTCGCCTCGAGGCACATGCCGGTCCGCGGATCGGTCGGCACCTCGATCGCACGCAAACCGAGGCTCTGAATCGCCTCGAGAAACCCAAAGTAGGCCGGCGTCTCGATCGCCACGGCGTCGCCCGGCTTCGTGACCGCGCGGAGCGACAAATTGATCGCCTCCGTGCATCCGATTGTGACCACCAGTTCGTCATGGGCGAGGGGACAGCCTGCCTGCAGATAGCGGCGGGCGATCTCCCGGGCCAGCGGATCGTACGCGAGGCTCATCGCATACCTCCCGAGCAAGGCGGGATCGTTCCGGCCGACGGCCGCAAGGATGCGGGCGAGCTTCTTGGTGGGGAATAAACTGTGATCAGGGCAGGCGGCGCCGAGCGGCACGTACTTGGGATCGACCGCGAGGGAGAGCACCTCCGCGGTCAGGTCCTTGACCCCGACGTAACTCGGCTTGGCCATCGGCCGCGCCATCCGCGGCTCCGGCGTGTGTGTGGGCAGGCGCGGCCGGACATAATATCCCGATTGGGGGCGCGCCTCGATCCAGCCACGGTTTTCAAGCAGCGTGTAGGCCTGCAGCACCGTGGAAATGCTCACCACCCGCTGCAGCGACATCCGGCGGACTGACGGCAGGCGGTGACCGGGGCGGAGCGTGCCTTGTTCAATCAACTGTTCGAGCGAACGGGCGAGCTCCACATAGAGTGGGGCCGGGGCGGGGGCGGTGACGGTCTGAATCATGACAGGCGTAGGATACGGGAATCGAAGGCTGCCGGGCAGGCGTACCGCCCCGGCATTGCGACCAGCACAGTTTGAGGATGGAGTGATTTGTGACCATGACAATTGGAGTCCGAGGTTGAGGGCGAGAAAGCCGGGCGGCCCCGGGGCGTTGACAGTCCTGACGGATTGCGGCCCGCTCCGCGCATGGACGAGTCGGGGAGTTTTTCGGAATTGATCGGCGTGGTTTTGCGTCGCTGGTTTTTGCAACATGGAGAGCCGGCGCCCAGCGAGGCAGTGGCAGCGGAATTCGCGGCGCGACTGCATGTTCTCGTCACTGAGCGGGGCTTGCCGCGCCCTCTGGCCGGCGATGAGCGCGGGACGGCTGGCAGCATGAGTGAAGCGGAGTGCGGACCCTTGGTCGCGCGAGTCGTTGCCCCGGAGGAGTCCGCCCTGCTGCGAGAGGCGGCGCGCCAGTTGGTGAAGGCGTGTTTCTATCCCGAGTTCAAGGACTGCCGGGACTCATTTCGGCAGCGGATCGCTGACGGCAGTTGCCGCCGGCAGGAACTTCCGCGGGTTCGCGACCGCTTGAGCGGCTCCCATTGCATCGACTGCCCGCACTGGGTGGCGCTGGCCGGAGACGAACACGAGAGGTTTCTGGCGGAGGCCTGGTGGGCCGACGCGCAGGAATTTTATCGGCACCGCGATGTCTACCTGCCGGAGGACTTTCGTGCGCTGCGCCGCTGGCTGTGGCGCGAAGCGCGCCGGGGCGGTCCTAGGCCGACGTAATAGTATCGCGCACGGTGGGCGCACGGAGCGCCAGCGGACCGAGCATGGCTTTCAGTCGCTGTGCGTGAGCCGGTTCGAGCTTGGTCGTCGTATACGGAAAGAGTCCGGCCAGACTGTCTTCGTCGCAGAGACGCTCGGTGGCCAGCCAGCGGGCGAATTCCACCAACTCCTCGTGCGGGCTGAGGGAGGTGTCCCATGCGATGGCGAACCGTTCTGCCACCGCGAGTGCGCTGCCCAAGCTGCGCGCTTCGCCGACAGGCACGAGCAGGGTGATGGCGGACAGCCGTTCGTCGGGCCGCTGCAATCGGGCGAGCGCCGTCCGGAGTGCCGCCCGCGAGACTCTCCCGCCGGGCGCAAGAATGATGGGTGCGGGAAGGTGCTCACTCGGATGAGCGAGGGTGCCGAGGTCGACGCCGCCGAGCAGTCCAGCTACGCCCGGGTAGTTCGCGGGCGTCTCCAGGTTCAGCACAAAGCCAAGAGCCGGCTCGGCGGAACACTCAACCAAAAGATCTCCGCCGAAGGCCCGACCTTCAACGGTCTGAAGGAACGACGTTACCGTCGTGGCGTCATGGAAGAGGCACGTGATGCGAGGTGCGTTCATGTGATTACGTGCACATCCGGGTGATGATGACGGCGGCGGTCTCGACGCCCACGAGGTCGGCGACGGCTTCGAGTCGCTCCGGTGCGGTAATGACAAAAGTGCAGCGAGCCGCGCCCTGGGCCGCGCATTCAATTTCCCCGCAGCCGAGTCCCTGACCGCTGATATGTTCGAAAAATCCCTGCAGGATTCCCGCGGCTAGCGGGTCGGCAAAACCCGGCTGGCCCTTCATCAGTGCTGCAAAGATGCTGTTATCGAGGGTCGCAATGACCAGGCCGTGCTCCGCGGCGCGGGCGAGGTCGAGCTTCAGCCGGCCCAAGCCGTTTCGTCCAAAATGGTGCTCGAGGAAGACCAAGCAGGCCTCGAGCGGAAGTTCACTGAGGATCGGCTTGCTGATGGTTGTCAGGCGCGCGTCGAGGCTGGCGGCGAATTTGCGCCCCCAGGACGATCCCGCTGACTTTACCACCGCAGCCCAACTGCCTGGCCGCTCGGCCTCGAGCACTTGTCGCAAGCTGCCCAGCATCTCCGGGCTGGCCGCAATGACCCGGCCGTCGAGCTGGCTGTGCAGGGAGCCCTCTGCGTCCGGCTGAAAGCTCCGTTCGCCAACGAGCGACTCCAGACCCAGGCCCGACAGGATTTCAATGGACGGGGTCGAACTCACTTTTTCCAAGG
>CANJCM010000001.1 GCA_947472765.1 Opitutia bacterium | reverse complement strand
TTCGTTCGGCCGGAAACGACGACGAAGCGCTATTATGCCCGCGAAACCCCGGGTCTCACCAATTTTAACCCGACGGAATTCATCGGGAATTCCGAGCGAATCAAGTTTCCGGTCCTCGGGCAGAGCGCGCAGCCTGACGTGATCCGGCATCTCGCGCCTGTGACCGTCGGGGAAAGCGACCCCGAAAAGCGTAACCTGGAAGGGGTGGGCTGGACGGCGAGCGACTACGAGGCGTTTCCGACCGCCTGGCGCAGCTTTCGTGCGCCGGTGACGGGCAAGTATCGAATTCGCTTCAGCGGCCTGACCTTATGGGTGGAAGGCGGCGGTTCCTCCCGTGGGCCGGAGTGGGAAGGCATGGATCCGAAGGTCAAGTTGCGCTCGGCCGATCCGAAGTGGTATTCGGCGGACTACGACAAGGTTTCCCCCGGACGCCGTGATGAACCGATCGTCGTCTACGCTCGCGGCGGATCGGGTGGCCGCCTTGGAAGTTTCGATCTCACGCCGGAAGCGGGCGTTTATCAGCTCGATAACGTCTGGCTGGCGGGCGGGCAGACCGTCGTCACTGATTCGGTCCGGTTTTTCCGCAGCCGCCCGGTCCCGACGCGGGGCTGGACGAACCCGCTGGCGCAACGGGACGGCATGCCCGCAGTGGCATTCCGCTGGATCGAGGTGGACGGGCCGCTCTATGACGACGCCTCACGTGCCGGTTACCGACTGCTCTTCGGTGAGATGCCTTTGAAGAAGGTGGCCGCCGACGCTCCCGGTGTCCCTATTGAAATTGTCAACCAGGCGGCAGGTGGTCGTGGCGGCGGCGGTGGACGCGGTGCCTCGGCGTTTTTGACGACCAAGGTCGATGTCGATTCGGCGGCGCCGACGCAGGATGGTGAACGGTTGCTCCGGACTTTCGTCGGTCGTGCTTTCCGGCGTCCGGTCGAAGAGGCCGAGGTGGCCCGGTATGTCGCGCTGTTCAAGCACCGGCTTGATGCGGGCCTTGGCTTTGCGGCGGCCCTGCGTGCTGCGTACACCGCGGTTCTAGCGTCTCCCGACTTCGTTTTTGTTGAGGAGCCGGCTGGACGTCTCGACGACCATGCGTTGGCGACCCGCCTGGCGTTGTTCCTCTGGAATTCCACTCCCGATGAAACCCTGCGCCAGCGTGCTGCCCGGGGTGAGTTGCACCGGCCTGAGGTGCTCCGGGCGGAAACGGACCGGATGCTGGCGGACGCCAAATCCAGCCGCTTTGTGTCCGCCTTCCTCGATTACTGGATCGACCTGCGGAAGATGGACGACACGACGCCCTCGGCGACGCTTTACAACGACTATTACATCGATGACTCGCTCACCGAGGCCGCGGCAGACGAGACTCGCCTCTATTTCTCCCACCTGCTTCGCCACGATTTGCCGGCCCGGAATCTGGTGGACTCGGACTTCACCTATTTGAACGAGCGTCTGGCCGACCACTACGGCATTCCGAATGTCAACGGCGTGACCATGCGTCCCGTGACGCTGCCGGCGGACAGCCCGCGCGGGGGCCTGATGACGCAAGCGAGCGTGCTCAAGGTGACGGCCAATGGCACGACGACCTCGCCGGTGATCCGCGGCAAATGGATCATGGAGCGGATCATGGGCTACACGCTGCCGCTGCCGCCCGCCTCCGTGCCCGCCATCGAGCCGGACACGCGCGGAGCCGCCACCATCCGCCAGCAGCTCGACAAGCACCGCGCCGACGAGAGCTGTGCGGGTTGCCATCGCAAAATCGATCCGGCCGGTTTTGCGCTCGAGAATTTCGATGTCCTCGGCGGCTGGCGCGATCGTTATCGCAGCGAAGCCGGCGCCGAAATGCACGATACCATGGGACGATTCGGCAAGAACGGCGCCCCGCTGGCCTTCCGGCTGGCGCTGCCGGTTGACTCCGCCGGGCAGCTCCCCGACGGCCGGACGTTTACCAACGTGCGGGATCTGAAGCGGCTGCTCCTGCAGGATGAAGCTCAGATCGCACGCAATGTTGCGCGGCAGCTCCTGATCTTTTCGACGGGCGCGGCGGAACGCTTCAGTGATCGTGCTGCCGTCGAGCAAATCGTCCAAAGCACCAAGGACCGCCACTACGGTGTGCGCAGCCTGGTTCATGCCCTGATCCAGAGTGACCTGTTTCTCCAAAAGTAATCGATCCCCCCAATCGCACTCGCCTCATGAAGACCAAGATTTTTTCCCGCTCCAGCTCGGCTCCGTTTATCGCCACGCGGACGCCGATGTCGCGCCGGCACTTCCTCCGTGGCACCGGTGTGGCCCTCGCGCTGCCCATGCTCGACGCGATGCGGCCGGTCTTTGGCGCCGAGGCGGCCAGTGAGTCGCCGCTGGCTCCCGGGGCGAAGCCGCGCCGTTTCTTTGCGGTCTGTAACAATCTTGGTCTTCTGCCCGCGCCGTTCTTTCCGACGGGCGCCGGCCGCGACTATGTGGCCTCGCCCTACCTGCAACTGCTGCAGGAGCATCGGAAGGACTTCACCGTATTCAGCGGTGTGGCGCTCCCGGGCGTCGATAGCGGCCACCCTGGTGATATCTGCTTTCTAACGGGCGCGCCCCATCCGAGCTCGGCGTCGTTTCACAACACCATCTCGCTCGATCAGTATATCGCGGACCAGATTGGCACCCAGACCCGCTTCCCCTCCATCACTCTCGCGGTGAACACGCGGAGCCGGAGCCTCTCGTACTCCGGGACGGGGGTGGCAGTGCCGCCCGAGGACAAGGCCGCGGAGGTGTTCAAGCAATTGTTCGTGCAGGGATCTCCCGCCGAGGTGGAAGCGCAGGTTCTTCGGCTGGATACCGGCCGGAGCATCCTCGACACCATCGGAGAGCGTGCGGCGGCCCTGCGGCGCAAGACGGGCGCGGCTGACCGCGAACGCTTGGACGAATATTTCAGCAGCGTCCGCGACCTCGAGAGCCGGCTGCATGCCTCCCAAGGTTGGGAGAAGAAACCGAAGCCGGTGGTCGAGGCGTCCGTGCCCGTCGATCCGGCGAGCCCGGCCCAATACCTGGCCAAGGTTAAGATCATGTACGATCTGGCGCGGCTTTCGTTCCAGACCGATTCCACCCGCGCCATCACGCTGATGCTGGATAGCGTGGCGACTCCTGTGATCGAGGGACTGACCGACGTGAAGATCACCGAAGGCTATCACAATCTGTCCCACCACGGTAAGTCGCCCGACAAACTCGGTCAGCTCACCGGCCTCGACACGGCGCACATGAAGCTTCTGGCGAAGCTGTACGCCGACTTCAAAGCCATCCGCGAGGGCGAGGAGTCGCTGCTGGATCGCACCATGGTGCTCTATGGATCGAACCTCGGTGACGCCAACACCCACGTGAACACGAACATGCCGGTGATTCTCGCCGGGGGCGGATTCAAGCACGGCCAGCATCTGGCCTTCGACACGACGCCGGAGCGCAATTATCCGCTCTCCAATCTCTTCGTTTCGGTTCTCCAGCGCATGGGCATCAATCAGGACCGGTTCTCCAGTTCGACCGGAACGATGAAGGGTCTCGAGTCGACCTGATCGATTGTGCGATTGCCGCCGGAAACGGCGGTCCCCAACCTGCGTCGTCCCCCCCAGCCCCGGTTTGCCGGGGCTGGCTTGTTTTCGTATCTCCGGTTTCGCCGGGCGTGAGCGCATCTTTCCGCCCCGTTCCTTCGTCTCCCCCCGAATCCCACCCATGACTGCCCAGGAAATTACCCTGCAGATTGAAGAACACTTTGGCTCCGCCTGGAAAGGCTCCGGCGATGGTTTCAAAGCCGGAGATCCGAAAACGGCCGTGACCGGCATCGCCACCGCCTGGACTCCTACGTTCGATGTGCTCCGGCAGGCAGTGAAGGCGAAGCAGAACCTGATTATCGCCATGCACGGTCCGTACTGGGCGACCGAAGGCGGGGGTGGGGGTGGTGGCAGAGGCCGGACATCGGCGCGCATCACGGGCGCAGCCCCGGCTGCGGCGGCCCGTCCCGCCGCGCGTCCCGCGAACCCGCCGCCGGCTCTCGTGGTCGAAAGTACCGAACTCTACGGCGACAAGAAAAAGTTCATCCAGGACAACGGACTCGTGATCTGGCGGTTCAATGAGAACTGGCAGTCGCTGCCGGGACAGCATCGCCTGCGCGGCCTGGCCGCGGCTCTCGGCTGGCAGGGCAAGGAGGATGCGGCCGCGACCGAGCTGATCGCGCCCGTCGGTGGCGCCGTCTATTCCGTGCCGGCTTCATCGCTCGGCGATTTTTCCGGCGGGATCAAACGCCGTCGCGGATTGCGCGCCATGCGCGTGCTGGGGGACCCCTCGGCGAAGATTGCCCGTGTCGCGCTGCGGCCTGGCTACCTCCTCACTCCGGACGCCATCCGTCTCGTCCGTAATACCAAGGTTGATGCCGTGGTTTGCGGCGAGACCTGCGAATGGGAGGCGTTTCCCTATTTCGAAGACTGGGTCACGGCGGGAATGGGGAAAGCCTTCATCATGCTCGGCTATGCGGTTTCGGAGGATCCCGGTGCCGAGGCCATGGCCACGTGGCTGAAGCAACTCCTGCCCACGCAGAACATTTCCGCCGTCGCCTGCGGCGAACCGTTCCAGGTCGCGAAGGTGTAACCCTGAAATCCCGCTGCCATGAATTCTTTCCAAACGATTTCCCGCCGCCAGTTCCTCCGAGCCACCGCCCTCACCGGAGCGGCCGCCGTGCTCGCCCGCCGGCTTCCCGCCCAAGCCGCCTCCGGCCCCATGACCGCCGGCCAGGTCATCGACCTGATGAAGGCCAAGATGGGCGTGAAGTGGAACGAGGACTCCTACCGTGACACCGTCAAAGGCGGCGATGTCGCCACCCCGGTGACCGGTGTCGCGTGTTGCTTCATGTCGACGCTCGATGTGCTGCAACGGGCGCATCAAGCTGGTGCCAATCTCGTGGTCACCCATGAACCGACCTGGTGGAGCGATCCCGACACGCTGACCGACCAGGTGATTGATGATCCCGTGTACGGCGTGAAGCGGGATTTCATTGAGAAGAACCGGATGGTCGTCTGGCGCCAGCACGACCACTGGCACCTGGTGCGGCCGGATCCGTTCTCGACGCTCCAAATCAAACTGCTCGGTTGGGAGAAATACGCGGCGTCGGCGGACTCGCGGAGTTACAAGTTCCCCCCGACACCAGTGAAGGAACTTGCGGCTACGATCGCGGCGAAACTCGAGTCGCGCAGCGTCCGCATCATCGGCGATCCCGAGCAGCGCGTCACGATCGTCGGCCGCGGCTCACACACCCTCGACGGCAACATGCGCGGCCTCACCGGCGAGGCGGAAGCGATCATCGTCAGCGAAGCCCGCGAGATCGATTCGATCGAATACGTCCGCGATTTGAATGCGTCGGGCAAGAAGCGGGCGCTGATCCTTGTCTCCCACCAGACCGGTGAAGAAACCGGCATGACCGTCTATACCGAGTGGCTCCAAGGCATCCTGCCCGGGATGAAGGTCGTTAACATCAAGACGAACGACCGGATGTGGATTGCCTGATCGGCGAGCCGATCGCTCTCCCAACTTTCCTCCCGCCTGATTCATGAAAACCCAGCCTACGCAAATTCTCTCCTCACCTCAGCCGGCCGTGCTTCGGCGGATGGGCCAATTCGCCCTCGGTCTGCTGCTCCTTGCCGGATCGGCCCAGGCGCAGGAACCCACGCGCGTGCCGTTCGAACGCATCCGCGATTCGGGCCGGGACGCCGGCAACTGGCTAACGTACGGCGGCAACTATTCCAGCCACCGGCACAGCACGCTGACGGAAATCACGCCGGCGAACGTCGCGAATTTGAAGACGCTCTGGGTCTACCAGCAGGCGGATACGAGCAAGTGGGAGGTCACGCCGATCGTCGTCGACGGGATCATGTTCATCAGCGAGCGACCCAACATCGTCACGGCGCTCGACGCCCGCACGGGTCGTCCGCTTTGGAATTACCGCCGTCCCTTCCCGGATGACGTCCGCATCTGCTGCGGCACGCCCAACCGTGGCCTCGCCGTGCTCGGCGATGCGGTCTATCTCTGCACCTTCGACGCGCATCTCGTGTGTCTCGATGCCAACACGGGACTCGAGCGTTGGGATGTGGTCGTCGACGACTACCGCAAGGGTTACTCGATGACGGCGGCACCGCTGGCGGTGAAGGACAAGATTGTCGTCGGTGTCGCCGGGGCGGAATTCGGCGTGCGCAGTTTCGTTGACGCGTTCGACGCGAAGACCGGCGAGCGTGCCTGGCGGTTTTGGACCGTTCCCGGCAAGGGCGAGCCCGGCAACGAGACCTGGGGCTCGGGCGACAGCTGGAAATCCGGGGGTGGTTCGACCTGGGTCACCGGTTCGTACGATCCTGAACTCAATCTCATCTATTGGGGCACGGGCAATCCGGCGCCCGATTACAACGGCGACGATCGGCCGGGGGACAATTTGTACACCTGCGCGGAAATCGCGCTCGATGCCGATACCGGCAAGCTGAAGTGGCACTTCCAGTTCACGCCGCACGATGTGCATGACTGGGACTCGTGCCAGACGCCGGTACTCTTCGACGCGATGGTGGACGGCAAGCGGCGCAAGATGCTTTCGCACACGAATCGGAATGGCATGTATTACGCGCTCGATCGCACGACCGGCCAGTTCGTCGCGGGCGGCGCGTTTTCGCATCAGACTTGGGCCAAGGGCCTCGACGACAGCGGCCGGCCGATTCTGATCCCGAATCTCGAGCCGACGCCGGAAGGCGTGCTCGTTTACCCCGGCCTCGGTGGTGCGGTCAACTGGCCGCCGCCCTCGTACAGCCCGGTGACGGGATTGATCTACGTCAACGCGCAGGAGGATTACGGTCAGCATTACTTCAAGCAGCCGCGGGCCTACAAGGAAGGTGACCACTTCGAGAACGGCGGCGGGCGCAATGTCCTCGGCTCCGAGCCCTACGGCGTGCTCAAGGCGATCAACGCTGCGACCGGCAAGATCGCCTGGGAGCACAAGATGCCCACGTGGGGCTACAGTCCGGTGCTCTCGACGATCACGGGGTTGGTCTTCACCGGCACGGGCCAGGGCGATTTCTACGCCGTCGATGCCAACAACGGCAAACTGCTCTGGACGTTCCCGGGAGGCAGCCGGATTAACGGTGGCGCGATTAGCTATCTGGTCGATGGCAAGCAGCGCCTCGCGGTTCCGATCGGCGCCGGCTTGTTCGTCTTCGGTTTGAATTAACCCTCTTCCGCCTCGCCATGCATCCCCGTTTTATTTCCGTCCTCCTCCTCCTCGCCCCGGTTTGTCTCCGGGCTCAGGATGCCCACACGCCCGAAGAGAAGGGCGAAAAAGCTGCACCGCGTCCGGCTGCCGCTCCCGCGGCCACGCCCGCTCCGGGAGGCCCTGGGCGGGGCGCCGGTCGCACTCTCGAGACCGCGGATCTCAATGCCATCATCGAGAGTCCGGACGGCCTCGCGAAGGGTCGCAAGCTGTTCGAGGTTCACTGTGTCCAGTGTCACGGTCCCAAGGGCGAGGGTTCGCGTGGACCGACGCTCGCGCAGGCCAAGCTTCCCCGGGCCAGTGATGACGCGAGCCTGTTGCGGATTGTCCAAACCGGCATCGCCGGAACGGAAATGCCGCGCGCCAATCTCTTGCCAGGCGAAGCGCCGTATGTGGCCGCCTACGTCCGTTCGCTCGGTCGGATGCCGATGGAAGCCGTTCCCGGCGATCCGGCCAAGGGTGCCGACCTCTTCAAGACCAAGGGCGCCTGCATGACGTGCCACACGCTTAACGGCCAGGGCATGGCCATCGGTCCGGACCTCACAGACGTTGGCGCACGCCGGAGTGTGGCGTTCGTCCGACGTGCATTGACGGAACCGGCCGCGGACATTCCGCAGAGTTTCAATGCGTATCGTGCCGAGATCAGCCTCCCGCTGAATTTTCTGTTTGTCCGGGTGAAGACGAAGGACGGAAGGGAACTGGCGGGCGTGCGGATCAACGAGGATGCGAACTCGATCCAGTTCCGCGACCTCACCGGACGGATCCATTCGCTCTACAAGGCCGACCTCAAGGAGCTCATCAAGGACAAGGGCCAGTCCCCTATGCCGGTCTACGCCGGAGTGTTTTCACCGGTGGAGATGGACGACGTGGTCGCGTATCTCGTCTCGCTGCGCGGCGAGAAGAAGTAACAAGTCGCGGCGCCAGCGGCGGACTTCGCCGTAGAGCAAACCTTGCGCGTCACGTATTACTTGGATTCCGAATTTGCCTTCGTAGCCCGCTGCGTGAGCAGCGGGACGACTTTAGGCGAAGTGATCAGGAAGTCCCTGTCCTCACGGACAGGGCCACACCAATCCGTTTCACCTCGGAATCCAGGCATTGCGTGACGTGCAAGGATCGGCGGCTTGGAATATTTTCCGGTCGGCGCGCTCCGGCCTTCGAGATTTCTCGGCTGAGTTCGCGGGCCGGAAAATTCGACGGTCCTTGTCGCTCTGGAATCAACTCCGTGCGAATGCCGTCGCCCGGGCGGTCTTGACGTCGAGTTGGAAGGGCCAAGTCTGACCGCAGCAGTCTCGTCCAGTCGCGCCGTCCCCTCGGCGCGCTGCATGGATGAGGCCAACCCTGTGTCGATTTTCGAATCCATGAATCGTATGCCCCTACCGTCACCTGCCACGTCTCGATCGCGCAGTTTGCTGCGTCTGCCTGCCGCCATCCTGGGCCTTGCCCTCGGGCTCGGCGCCTCAGCCCACGCGGCCCCGCAGATCAATGTACCCTATGAGCGAATCCTGAACTCCAAGAACGAGCCGCAGAACTGGCTCACCTGGGGCGGCGACTACTCGGCCCACCGCCATTCCACGCTGACTCAGATCACGCCGCAAAATGTCGGCAATATGAAGGCGATCTGGACCTACCAGCAGGCCGACACCAGCAAGTGGGAGGTCACGCCGATCGTCGTCGATGGCATCATGTTCATCAGTGAACGGCCCAACATCGTCACGGCGCTCGACGCCCGGACCGGCCGTCCGATTTGGAACTACCGCCGGCCGTTTCCGCAGGATGTTCCGATTTGCTGCGGCACGCCGAATCGCGGCGTGGCGATTCTGGGCGACGCGATTTACCTCTGCACGTTCGACGGACACCTCGTTTGTCTCGATGCCAACACCGGCCTCGAACGCTGGGATGTCGTCGTCGAAGATTATCACCTTGGCTATTCGCTCACGGCCGCTCCGATCGCCGTGAAGGACAAGATCGTGGTCGGTGTCGCCGGGGCCGAGTTCGGCATCCGTGGCTTCATCGATGCCTTCGACGCCAAGACTGGCAAGCGGGCCTGGCGGTTTTGGACGATTCCGGGCGAGGGCGAGCCGGGCATCGAGACTTGGGGAAACACGGGCAGTCACAAGACGGGCGGCGGCTCCACCTGGGTTCCCGGCACGTACGATCCGGAGACCAATCTGATCTATTGGGGCACGGGCAATCCGGCCCCGGATTACAACGGCGACAACCGCCCGGGCGACAATCTCTACACGGCAGCCGAGGTCGCGATCGATGCCGACACGGGCAAGCTGAAGTGGCATTTCCAATTCACGCCGCATGACGTCCACGACTGGGATGCGTGCCAGGTCCCGGTGCTGTTTGAGGCGGTGGTCAACGGGAAGCTGCGCAAGCTGCTCGGCCACGCCAATCGCAATGCCTTCTACTACGTGCTCGACCGCACCAACGGCCAGTTCGTTGCCGGCAGCCAGTTCGCGAAGCAGACTTGGTCAAAGGGACTCGATGACAGCGGCCGGCCGATTCTGATTCCGGGCCTTGAGCCGACGCAGGAAGGCGTGCTCGTTTATCCCGGCCTCGGTGGCTCCGCCAACTGGCAGCCGCCCTCCTACAGCCCCACCACGGGCCTGATGTACGTCAGTGCCCGCGAGGACTACGGCCAGCACTTCTTCAAGATCGAGCAGCCGTACACCGTCGGCGGACACTTCGAAAATGGCGGCGGCCGCAATGTGCTCGGCTCCGAGCCCTACGGCGTAATCAAGGCGCTCGAGGCCACCACCGGCAAGACGGTCTGGGAATTCCCGTTGCAGACCGCGACCCACGGCCCGGTCCTCTCCACCATCACCGGCCTCGTGTTCAGCGGCACCGCCGAAGGCGACTTCTTCGCCCTCGATGCGCGCTCCGGCAAGCCCCTCTGGCGCTATCCCGGCGGTGGTGCGTTCTACGGCGGCCCCGTGAGTTACATGGTGGACGGCAAGCAGTACGTTGCGACCGCGATCGGCGCGGGGTTGTTCGTGTTCGGCCTGTAACCCTTCGAACCCTCATCGCCATGAATCTTCGAATTGCTTCAGCCATTCTCCTGTTCACCCCGGCCTGGATCTTTGCGCAGGATGCGCACACCGCCCAGCAGGCCAAGGCCGCGGCCGAGGCCGAGGCGGCGGCCGCCGCGGGGCAGCCCCGCGAGGCCGGTGCGACCCCTGACCTCAAGGCCCTGATTGCCGATCCGGCGGCGTTGGACAAGGGGCGGAAATTGTTCCTGTCGCAGTGCATCGACTGCCACGGACCCAAGGGTGAAGGCTCGCGCGGACCGAATCTCGCGCAGCCGAATCTCCCGCGGGCGAGCGACGACGCCAGCCTGCTGCGGATCCTGCGCAGCGGCATCGCCGGCACGGAAATGCCGGCGGCGCGCCTGAATCCGGGTGAGGCGCCCTTTCTGGCCGCCTACGTGCGCTCACTCGGGATGATCCCGATGGAGACGGTCAACGGTGACCCCGCCAAGGGCGCAGAGCTCTTCCGCACCAAGGGCGCGTGTCTGACCTGCCATGCGGTCAACGGGCAGGGCATGACCATCGGTCCGGAACTCACGGACATCGGTCGCCGTCGTGGTGCCGCCTTCCTGCGGCGCGCGCTGGTGGAGCCGGGTGCGGAAGTCCCGCAAAACTTCATCGCTTACCGCACGGACATCAGCCTGCCGGTCAACTTCCTCTTCATTCGTGCCAAGACCAAGGGCGGTAAGGAGGTCGCGGGCGTACGCGTGAATGAGGATGCGTTCACGATTCAGGTCCGCGATCTCACCGGGTTCGTGCATTCGTTCGAGAAGTCCGAACTCGCCGAGCTGAAGAAGGACAAGGGCGTGTCGCCGATGCCGGTTTACGCCGGCGTTTTCACGCCCACCGAACTGGACGACGTCATTGCCTACCTCGTTTCCTTGAAGGGGAAGAAGTAAGCGTTACGGCCGTCGATTGATTCTTCGAACCGCTGTCGCCTTGGGCGGCAGCGGTTCTTTTTTTGGAGGCGTGAGTGGTGCTTCAGGCGCTGCACTCGCGTCGCGCGGCCTCCAGGCCTCGTTCGTACGCCGTGATGAGCCGGTCCCAGCGACGGTCGACGACCTCATCGATCGTCTGTCGCTTGGAGTCGGCATCGAACCAGCGCACGGTTTGCGCGATCCCATCCCGGAACCGGGTGGTGGCCACGAAGTCGGGGACGAGCCGCTTGACCTTGGTGTTGTCGAAAACTGCCGAGTGCGATTTGTCGCCGAGCAGCGTGCCGACGGTTTCGGGATAGCAGGCGATGATGAAATCGGAGGCGATGTGGACCAGCTTCGGATCGCTTACGCCGGCCGCCGCGGCGGTGAACTGGAAGATCTGGTTCCAGGTCAGGACTTCGTCGGACGTGATATGGAAAGCGTGGCCGATGGCGGCCGGGTGGCCGAGCAGGCCGACGAGCGCCTTCGCGAAGTCGCTGTTGTGGGTGATGGTCCAGAGGGAGAGGCCATCGCCGGGCACCACGATGGGCTTGCCGGCCCGGAAGCGCGCGAGCGCCGTGTAGCCCTGGTTGCGGCTGTTTAGGACCAGAGGCACGAAGTCGTCTCCGTAGGTGAGGGAAGGACGGACGATCGTGATCGGGAAACTCTCCTCGCGGTAGGCGCGCATCAGTCGATCCTCCGCGACAATCTTCTTCTGGGAATAGTCCCAGTACGGATTCACGAGGGGCGTGGACTCGGTGATGAGGTGATGCACCAGCGGCCGCTGGTAGGCGCTGGTCGTGCTGATGAAGAGATACTGGCCCGTCCGGCCGCGGAACAGCCGGAGCCGCTGCTCGATCGCCTCGACGTCGTAGGCGATGAAGTCCACGACGACGTCCCACTGCAGTCCGGCGAGCGCATCTCCAATCTTCGGATCGTTGATGTCCGCGACGATCGTGCGCGCCCCGGCAATCGTCTCCCGTCGCGAGCGGTTGAGCAATGTGACCTCATAACCACGGGCAATCGCCAGGCGCGAGCAGGTGGTGCTGATGGTGCCGGTGCCGCCGAGGAAGAGAATTTTCATCCCGCCCATTAAGCACGAAAACCTCCGGACCCAAAACGAAGATTGCCCCTATGACAGGACGCACCGGCGAATCCGGCGGCGTCCCCCGCCCCCAATCGTGGCCTGGGCTCCGGACCGGGAGATCGGGAACGGCGCTGGCGCCGTTCCCCGCGGTTTCCGTTTGACGGCATCATCGTTTCGCATTGTGAAACGGCGTGGCCCAACGAATTCGATGAGCATCGCGGTGCTCGAGAAGTCCTTCTCCATCCTGGAGGTGCTCGCGCGCAGCGGCCGGGGGCTGACGCTGGCGGAGCTCGCGGGGGAGTGTCGGCTGCCGAAACCGACCGCCTTCCGGGTGCTGAAGAGTCTGCGGGATCTCGGCTACGTCGGGCAGGCCGGGCGGGGTGGGGCCTATGAGCTGTCCGCGCGCCTGGCGTCGCTGCGCGAAGCCGGCCGCGATGAGGTGGTGCGCCAGAAGGTCCGGCCGTTCATGGAGCGGCTGCACGCGATGTTCAACGAGACGGTCAACCTCGGCTTTCTCGAGAACACCTACGTCCGATACGGACATGTCATCGAAACGACGCAGCCGCTCCGCTGGATCGTCCGTCCGGGAGCGCGGAATCTCTTTCACACGACGGCCCTCGGGCGCGCCATCGTTGCGCACCTCCCGGAGACGCACCAGGCCCGGCTCGTCGCCCGGGCTTGTGCCACGGTGCCGGCCCGCCAGCGCAAGGCGCTGCGCGCGGCTTTGGTCACGGAACTGGCGGCCACCCAGGCTCGCGGCTACGCTCTGGAAGAGGAGGAGACTGACGTCGGTGTCGCCTGCGTGGCCATACCCCTCTTCGGACTCGGCGAACCGCTGGCGGCGGTCAGCGTGTCCGTCCCGGTGCATCGCTTTCCCGCCCGCCAGCGCACGGCGCTGATCGCGGCCATGCTCGAGATTCGCCCCCTGGCGGCGGCGAGCGCCTGATTTTTTCCCATGTCCTATACCTTCGCCCGTTCCCAGGAACTATTCCTCCGTGCCCAGCGCAGCATCGCGGCCGGCGTCAACAGCGGCATTCGCAAGATGGAAGCCCCCGTGCCGCTTTATTTCACCCGTGGCAGCGGTCCCAATCTTTGGGACGTCGACGGCAACCACTACCTGGACTTTCAGCTCGGCCAGGGTGCGCTCCTCTACGGCCACGCACCGGCCGGAATGGCCGAAGCCATCGGGGCGCAGGCGAAGCTCGGCACGCATTGGGCCGCCCAATGCGAACTCGAAATCGAGGTCGCGGAGCGCATCCAGAAGCTCATCCCGTCCGCGGAATTGATTCGGTTCAATAACTCGGCCACCGAGGTCGTCCTCTCGGCGTTCCGGCTCGCCCGCGCCCACACCGGACGGAAGTTGATCCTCAAGTTCGAGGGCCACTACCACGGCTGGGCGGACGAAGGCCTGGTCGGTTTCGCGCCGCCCGTGGATCGCTGGGGCGACGACGAGAACCCGCCGCGGCTGCATCCGAGCAAGGGGGTCATTCCCGAGGTCCTCGACCAGTTCGTCGTGGCCCGTTGGAACGACGTCGCCCATTTGCGGCGCAAGGTGGACCAATACCGCGGCCAGATTGCGGCGATCGTGTTCGAACCGGTCCTCTGCAACACCTGCGTGATCGAGCCGGCGCCGGGCCTGATGGCCACGATTCGCGAACTCTGCGATCGGGACGGCATGTTGATGATTTCCGACGAGACGATCACGGGCTTCCGTTTTGGCGGGAGCTGCGCGCAGGGCTATTACGGCTACAAGCCCGACCTCACGATCCTCGGCAAGGCCGTGGGCGGTGGAACGCCGTTCGCCGCGCTGGCGGGCACGAAGGCCGCGATGGCCAAGATCATCTCTGGCGAAGTGGTCCACGCGGGAACTTTAAATGCGAATCCCCTTTGCCTCGCGGCGAGCAAATGGAGCCTCGATCAAATCATCGCGCTCGGGGCGAGTCATCCCGCGGGAACGCAGAAGCTGGGCCAGAAGCTTGTGGCGGGACTCACGGCGCTTGCGACCGAGAACAAGATTCCGATGCGGCCGCAGGGCCCCGGGCTGATTTTCCATACGGTCATGCTGAAGCCGGGTGCGGCAGAGGGTCCGATTAATGACTATCGCGATTACGTGCGTCGCCATGACGCTCCCCGTTGGGCGCACCTCCGGCGCTGCCTGCTCGAAGAGGGCGTCCGCGCCATCGAGCGGGGACTCTGGTCGATCAGCACGGCGCATACGGACGCCGACATCGACGAGGCCTTGAAGCGGGCGGCGGTGGCGTTCAAGCGTCACGCGGCGACCTGGACGGCTCCGGTCTGAGCGACGCCTCCCCATGAAGCCCCGGATTCTTTTCGCCGGTCTCTTTCACGAGACCCACACGTTCCTCGACGAAGTCACGCAGTGGGAGGACTTCGAGGTGATGTTCGGCCCGGCCATCCTGGGCAAACTGGGTGATGCCTCGCCGACGGACGGTTTCCTCGAGGAGGCGGTCCGTCAGGGTTGGGAGGTCGTGCCCACGATTGACGCCCGGGCGATGCCGAGCGGCATCGTGGCGGACGCCGCTTTTGAACGTTACTGGAAGGAATTTGAAACCCGGAGCCGGCCGGAGCTGGCGAAGGGAGTGGACGCGATCTACCTCGTGCTCCACGGCGCGATGGCGACGCAGAGCCTGCCGGATCCCGAAGGCGAATTACTGGCGCGCATTCGCGCCCTGCCCGGCGCGGAGAAGGTCCCGCTCTTTGGTGTGCTGGATCTGCACGGCAACATCACCGCGAAGATGTGCCGCCATGCGAACGGGCTCACGATGTACCGGCAGAATCCGCACACCGACGCCAAGCAGGCGGCGCTGCGGGGCGCCCAGCTCCTCGGACGCTGCCTGCAGGAAAAGCGCGTGCCGCGGATGGTTTGGTGCCGGGTGCCCGTGATGTGGGCGCCGCCGGGAACGGGAACCCATGCCGACCCGATGCTGGGGCTCGAGAATTTCGCACTCAAGATGGAGGCGGAACATCCCGACATCTGGGCCTACGACGTGGCCGCCGGCTATTCGTTCGCGGACACGCCGGACACCGGTTGTTCGCTGGCCATCATCACGACCGCGAACGAGACCGACGCGCGCCGCTACCTGCAGGCGGGCGCGGAACTCGCGTGGTCGCTGCGGACCAAAGGGACGATCGAGTATCCTTCGGTCGACGAAGTTCTCACCCGCTTGAAGAACGCACCGCCGATCCCGGGAGTGACCTTGCTGGTCGAGCCTTCGGATAATATCGGTGGCGCGGCGCCGGGTGACTGCACGGGCGTGCTGCGGGCTTTTCTCCGGCACAAGATCGACCGATCCCTCGTCGTCATCAACGATCCGCGGGCGGTCGCGGCGCTTAAGGACGCCGCCCCGGGAACCCGGAAGAAGCTGTCCATCGGTGGCGTCGGGTCGAAACTCGACGAAGGACCTGTGGAGGTTGAGGTCACGTTTGTTTCGCGGAGCGATGGCAACTTCACCCTCGAGGACCGGCAGAGCCATCTCGCGTCGATGAGCGGAGTGAATGTGGTGATGGGGCCTTGTGCCGTGGTGAAGACCGCCGGCACGACAATCCTCCTTACGAGCAAGAAGACGCCGCCGTTCGACCTGGGCCAGTTGCGCAGCCAGGGAATCGAGCCGCGTGACTTTGCCTACATCGGGGTGAAGGCCGCCGTGGCGCACCGCCGCGCCTACGACCCCATCACCGCCGTGACGTACAACGTCGACACACCCGGACCCTGCACGGGGAATCTGGCCTCGCTGCCCTGGAAGCACCTGAAGCGGCCGATCTACCCGCTCGATCCCATTTCCCAACCCGAATTCAAATTCTCATGAGCACCAACGTCACCTATCCCATCGCCAAGGACACTCCGACCTCGCATCTGCCGTTCAGCCCGGCTGTGCGCGTGGGCGATCTAATTTTCGTCTCCGGCCAGGCCTCGGTCGATGCGACCGGCAAGATCATCGCGGACACCTTCGAGGGCGAATTTCGCCGCTCGGTGGAGAATCTCCGGAAGGTCCTCGAGACGGCCGGAAGCGACCTGAAACATGTGATTCAGACGCGAAATTACATTCGCGATGCCGCGAATGTCGGCCGCTACAACGAACTGTATCGCGAGTACTTCTCGGCTCCGTTCCCGACGCGCACGACGATTACGAACTGCCTGCCGCCCGCGCTCCATTACGAGATCGAGTGCGTGGCGGTCGCCAGGACCACGTAAGGAATTGGCGGGAGGGGCGGATCTCGGTCGAGCCGGGTCAGCCGGCCAAGCCGGCACCGCCCTTTAGTTTTTACCGGCCGGGACGCGACCGCGGTTCACGCGTTCGTCGGCACCACCAGTCGCGACTGCGCGAGAGTTTCGCCCGCGACAAAGGCCGGCAGAATCAGATTTGGCTCCGTCGTCACCTGATGACCGGAGAGCATGCTCTGGGCGATGCGGACCGCGAGGCGGGCCTGTTTCGCGGCGGGGCTGCGATAGCGCGTGATTTCCGGCAGGCCGAGGTCGACTGAGATGCTCGTCTCGCGACAAATGAGGGAGACCTCCTGCGGCACGCGGCGTCCCGTCCGCAGGAGATGGACGAGGACCATCAACAGGTGGTCGACGTGAATGCAAAAAATCGCCGTTGCGGGATTCGAGCTGCGCAGGACGTGGTCGAGGCTGGCGAGGAGTCCGGCGCGACTGGGACCGGCCGCGACCTCGACGACGGAGATCTGTTTTTCGCGACGGTGAATGTACTCGGACAAGCCGCGGAGGCAGGCGAGGTCGCCGGCGAGCGGCTGCTGCGGCAACACCAGCGCCACGCGGCGATGGCCGTGCTTGGCCAGGCTGCCCGCGGCATGCCAGCCAATCGCGTAGTAGTTTACGTCGACGGAGGGCAGTTCGACGCCGGCATGGCAGGAACCGAGCACAAGGGTGGGGACCTTGGCCTCGGCGAACCAGTGCTGAATCGTGGCCGAGGCGCCGAGGAGCAGCCAGCAGACGTGCTTCCGTCCGCTGACCATGCTCGCGAGGCGGGACTCGGGATTCCGGCCGCCGAGAGTGCGATCGAAGATTTCCTCCCAGCCGACACCTTGCTCGGCAAAGCGGGCGCGCATTTCCATCAGCACCGGGTGTCCGATGAAACCAAGGGTCTCCCGCGACGAGGGGACCACGAGGCAAACGGTCGGCGGCGCACTGAAGACGTTCTTGCGGCGCGTGGGCTTGAGGCGCGTACGGCAGCCCTTCTTGATCGTGATGAAACCGTCTTCCGCCAGGCGGGCGAGCGCGGCCCGGACGGTCGGACGGCTGACTCCGAGCCGGCGTGCCAGCTCGTGCTCGCCGGGGAGGAGTTCGCCCCACGCGCCCTGCAGGATGGATTCACGCAGGGCGGCGGCGGCCTGGTCGGAGACACTGGCCCGATGGAATTCCGAGAGCGCGGACGGGTTGGTCTTCACGGTGCGGGAACGTGTTACTTTTTTTGATAGCTTGTCGAACCTTTAGAGGACCAAATGCGATCGCATCATGATTTTCCATGATGTCGCAGACTCGTCCGGGCGCAGGGTCACTCATCGGTCGGACGGTCGCGGCGACGACCGCTCCACTCGTCCGGGGCCTGGCGGTGCTGCTTCTCGGGCTCAGCCTGATCGGGGGTCTGCGGGCGGCACCGGCGCTGCCGCCGCCCTATGACATCAGTCCCACGCCCGACCATCCCCGGAACACCGAAGGCTCGTTCGTCACGCTGCGCTCGGGGCGAATCCTCTTCTCCTATTCGCAGTTTTCCGAAGGCCAGCACGACCACAGTCCTTCTGCGATCGCCGAAATCCACTCCGACGATCAGGGGAAAACCTGGAGCCAGCCCCGCGTCGTGGTGCCCACCGGCCGCTACCAGAACATCATGAGCGTCTCGTTCCTGCGCCTCGCGAGCGGGAAGATCGCCCGCTTTCACGGCGTGAAGGGATCCAAGTGGCTCGATTGTCATCCGGTCATGTCGATTTCCACCGACGAGGGCGTGACCTGGTCGGCGCCGCGCGTGGTCCTTGCGGCGCCGGGGTACTTTGTCCTCAACAACGATCGAATCATCCAAACCACCAGCGGTCGGATCATCATTCCGCTCGGGTATCACCGCACCGCCGGCACGATCGACGATCGGCCGTCTTGGGATTCGCGGGCGATCGCCATGTGGATTTATTCCGACGACGAAGGTGCGACCTGGAAGGAGTCTTCCACGTGGTGGGGCCTGCCCGTGGCCAGCAACTCCGGACTGCAGGAGCCGGGCGTCGTGCAGTTGCCCGACGGATCGCTTTATTCGTGGTGCCGGACGGATGTGCGGTACCAATACGCGATGACGTCGAAGGACGATGGGGCCACCTGGACGGCACCGTTGCCAACCTCGCTCGTGTCACCGAACTCGCCGGCGAGCATCAAGCAGGTCCCGGGCACGAAGACCCTGATGGTGATCTACAACGACCATTCCGGCCGCGTTCCGGCGCCCTCGAAACTCAACCAACGTGCTCCGCTGGTGGCGGCGTTCTCGACTGACGGTGCGAAAAGCTGGATCGCGCCGCAGGTGATCGAGGACGATCTCACGGGCTGGTTTTGCTACACGGCGATTCACTTCACCGACGATGCAGTGCTGCTCGCTTACGTCGCGGGCAACGAGCAGCTTGGCCATCTCTCCCGGCTCCGGATCCGTCGGATTCCGCTGGCGGCGTTGAATATTCCGAAAGCCTGATTCACCCATGCTGAAAAAAATTATCCTCGTCGGTCTCGCCTTGTGCGCGAGCCGGCTCGTTGCCGCCGAGCCGGTCAATGTTGTGGCCCACGCTCTGGCTTCGACGCCGGAGCACCCTCGAAACTCCGAGGGCGCGTTTGTCACGCTGAAGTCCGGCCGGATCCTCTTTCTCTTTTCCCAGTTTGTCGGCGGCACCTCCGATTTCAGCCCGTGCCAGATTGCCCAGATGTCGTCGGATGATCAGGGCCGGACCTGGACCGAGCCCAAGGTCCTGTTCACGCCGGAGCCGGGCACCATGGAGATGAGCGTGTCGCTGCTGCGCCTCGCGAGCGGTCGCATTGCCCTCTTCACCGCGATCAAGCGCGGCACGATGGACTGTCACCCGTATCTGCGGATCTCCAGCGATGAAGGAGCCACCTGGTCCGCGCCGCGGAGCATCGTGGCGGCGCCGGGCTACTACGTCCTCAACAATGACCGCATCATCCAGACCGCCCGGGGCCGGTTGGTGATGCCACTGGGCTACCATCGGGTGATGGGCGAGGGCGCCGGCAGCATCGGGCATAGCGTCGATCTCCGCGCCATCGATCTCTGGTACTATTCGGACGACGACGGCGCCACCTGGACGGAATCGAAGAGTTGGTGGGCGTTGCCGGTGGCGAGCGACACGGGTCTGCAAGAGCCGGGCGTGGTCGAACTGGCGGACGGATCGCTTTTCAGTTGGGCCCGGACCGACCAGGGCCGGCAGTATGGCATGCGCTCCCAAGACGCCGGGCTGACCTGGAGCGCACCGGTCACGCTCGCGATGCATTCGCCGGCGTCGCCCGCGAGCATCAAGCGCATTCCCGGAACGAAGGATTTGCTGGCGGTGTTCAACGATTACTCCGGGCAGTTCCCGTTCACGCTGCTCGATTCGACCTACCGCGGCCGGACTCCGCTTGTGGCGGCGACTTCCTCCGACGGCGGGACGACCTGGCGGACGGCCAAGCTGCTCGAGAACAATCCGACCAGCGATTACTGTTACACCGCGACTCACTTCGTCGGTGATTCGGTCCTGTTCGCGTACATGGACATCAGTGCCGGCGCGGCAAAGTCCCATGTGATCCGCCGCGTCAACCTGGCCTGGCTGACCGCGCCGGACGACGCGCTCGCCACGCGGGCTCGCGCAATCCTTCACGATGTCTTTGCGAAGGACGAGACGTGGATCAAGATTCACGCCGCCGAGGCCCTGCTCGTGGCGGGAGAAGCGCTGCCGATGCGCGAGCGCTTCCTGAAGATGGCGCCGAATGCGGATTCGCTGCCGTATCGCGTGGGCGTCTGGCGGGTGCTCGCCAACACCTCGCCGACCAAGGCGGAACGCGCGGCCTGCGTCGCCCAGGTTGAAAAGATCTTTGTGAATCCCGCGTCTCCGGATGTTTCCCAAGCGCTCGAAAGCCTCGGCAAGCTTCGGGTTCGCGTGGACGGTCCGGTCCTGGAGCGCGTGCGCCAGACACTGACCGGTCCCTCCGAACCGATGCGGGTGCTCGCGCTGTGGGTGCTTGCCTTGCGCGATGAGACGGCGGCGCTCGAAAAACTAGGCGCGCTCCTGAGTTCACCCACCGAACGCATGCGGGCGATCTCGGCCTATGCCTTGCGTTGGTTGAAGACGACCGACGCGAAGACCCTCGCACTGCTGGGCAAGGCCGCCGATGCCGAGCCCGCGGGCACCGACACGCAGGCCTATCTCCTCAGTGCGGCCTTTGCGCTCAATGCAGATCCGGCGCGTCGTGCGGCGTGGCGGACGGGGTTGGAGCAGGTACTGGCCAAGGGCTCGATGGATGCCCGTTGGGAGGCCTGCAACGGACTGCTCGCGCAAGCCACCGCCGCGAGCCTGCCGAATTATCTGCCTCTCCTCGATGAGGCAGCGCAGGCCGACAGCCGGGTCGGCGCCGCCATGACCCTCCTTTATGTGCGTGCCCGCGAATAACTGGTTCTCCCTTTCCCGGCTGGCGTTGCTGCTGGCTGTTTTCCCTTTGGTCACCGGCCTGGGGCGCGCCCAGTCCGGGCTGCCGGCTCCTGTCGACTTCGAGCCGAGCGCCGCGCATCCGCGCAGTTCGGAAGGCTCGTTTGTCACGCTGAAGTCCGGGCGAATCCTCTTCTGCTATTCTCAATTTTATGGCGGCGGTCACGACGACAGCCCGTCGGCGGTGGCGAAGATGTATTCGGACGACGGCGGCCGCACCTGGAGTGCGCCGGAGATCGTGGTGCCGACCGGCGACAACCGGAACCTGATGAGCGTTTCCCTCCTGCGACTCGCGAGCGGCAAGATCGCGATGTTCTACCTCGCGAAGAAGAATGGCTGGCTCGATTGCCGTCCCTACATCCGAATCTCCAATGACGAGGGCGCCTCGTGGGGACCCGCGAAGCTGGTGGTCCAGGCTCCCGGCTACTTCGAGTTGAACAACGACCGTGCCGTGCAACTCAGCAGCGGCCGGTTGATCCTGCCGGTGAGTTATTATCGCTCAACCGGGACGACGGACGAACAGGCCTCGTGGGATTCGCGGGCGATCATCCTCTGGTACTACTCGGACGACGACGGGGCGACCTGGAACGAGTCTGCGACCTGGTGGGCTTCGCCGGTGGCGACGAAGTCCGGATTGCAGGAGCCGGGCGTGGTCGAACTGAAGGACGGATCGTTGTTCTCCTGGTCTCGCACGGATCTCGGCACGCATTACGGGTTCCGCTCGCAGGATCGCGGCGTCAACTGGAGTCGTCCGGAACCGACCGTGCTGCGTTCCCCGGAGTCTCCGGCGAGCATCAAACGTCTCCCCGATTCCTCGACGCTGCTGGCGGTCTATAACGACCACTCCGGGCGGTTCACCTTTCAGCCCAGGAAGCGCACGCCGCTCGTCGTCGCCTATTCGACCGACGGCGGCGAAACCTGGCCGACCCGACAGTTGCTCGAGGACGATCCGACCGGCTGGTACTGTTACACCGCGATGCACTTCACCAAGGACGGCATGCTGCTGGCCTACTGTGCCAGCAATGGAACGCTGCCGCATCTGTCCCGGCTGCGGATTCGTCTGGTTCCGTGGACCTGGCTCAAGCCGCCCCCGGCTGGTTGAGGTTTAGCGGCAAGACTTTTCGGGCGCGCACGAGGCGCGCCCCTACGAACCGCTTGCAGGGGCGTGGCTCGTCCACGCCCAGCCGGCTGCGCCGGCTCCGGTCAGGGATGCAGAGCGACCACCCGTGACACCGCAAAAGCCAGCGCGAGCACCGCGCCGATGCGGACACTCCATGCCACGGCCGCCGGGCTTCCTTTGAGCGGCAGCAGGCTGAAGAGGCAGCCCGCCGTCAGGGACGCGACGAGCGAGGCGGGACCGATCCACTGGAAGCTCACCCGCGGCATGCCCGTCAACGCATCCCAGTAGCCAACCACCAGCGCGGTGGTGAGCCCGTAGAGTGCGCCGAGAATGGCGCCGGTGCCGTTGGCAAAGCGAACGAACAGGGCGAGGAAGAAGAACCCGAACATCGGGTAGAAAAATACGTTCACCGTCTTGCTCGATACCTCGACCAGATTTCCGGCGACGAGGCTCATCAGCAGGCTGCCTCCCGTGATCATCGCTCCAATCAACAGCGAAAGCAGCCGGGCAATCTTCATCTTCGAGCCCTCGGCGGTTGTGCCCTTGCGGACGCGGGGTTCGATAATTTCCTGATTCAGGACGGCGATGATGGAATTGATTCCGGGCGCCACCCCGGAGACGGCGGAGGTCAACAGGCCGGCCACGACGAGTCCGGAAATGCCGGCGGGCAGCCCGTGGCTGAGGAAGTAGGGGAAGAGCGCGTCGCCGCCGCGGGCGAGATTGATGCCGGCGGGAAGCTGGTCCGGATTGAGACGGAAGTAGCCGAGAAGGGCGGTGCCGACGCAACCGAGCGTGAGGAGGATCACCCCCGTCGTGATGTGCCCGAACATGACCGCGCGCCGCGCTTCGGCGACGTTGCGCGTGGTGAGATAGCGCTGAATCGCGACCTGGTCGGAGCCACCGGCGCATACAGTCGAGATGAAGTAGGAAAGGAACGTACCAACCGCCGTCAGCCGGACCGCCGGATCGGTGCTGAAGAACGGTTGCGGCATCCAATGCGACGGACGCACATCCGGCCACCACGGGCGGATTCCGCCGACGTAGAGGCTGATCAACCCCACCGTGAGCGCCGCCCCGAGGAACAGCAGCGCGAACTGGATTAGCGCTGTGGTCATGACTGCCTCGATGCCGCCCGCGAGAGTGTAGAAAGTCGCGATGGCGCCGATGGCGGCGGCAATCAGCGGCAGCCACTGCCGGTCGCAGCCGGTCACGTTGACCAGCACGCCGGAGGCCGCGTAGATCACCAGGGCCATCCAGACGAGGCGGACGCAGATGAAGGTGATCGAGGCGGTCAGCCGCACCGGCCGTCCCAGCCGCGTCTCGAGCAGTTCATAGCCGCTCGTGATCGGAATCCGCATGAACGACGGAATCAGGAAGCGGGTGATGATGAAGTAGCTGAAGGGCAGCGCGCAGACCGAGCCCAGGACGAGCATCGGCCCATTCTGCACGATTTCGCCCGGCACGCCGATGTAGGCGATAATCGTGAAGAGCGCGGCAAAGAGGGAAATGCCAGCGACGACCGGATGGCGGTTCCGCCCCGCGACGAAGTACTGCTCGGTCGTTTTCTGGCGTCGCGCAAAGAAGAGCCCGACGCCGAGCAGCATGAAGGCGCAGAAAACGACGATGACGAGATCGAGCGACCCAAAGCGGTGTTGGGTCGCCGGGACAGCGACGGCAGCTAGGAATGAAATCATTTCGGAAGCACGGACGAGCCGGGCACCACGCGGAGACGAGGAAGAAGGCCGGTCAGGCGTCTGGCGCCTCAACCAAGCCGGCGAAATTCAGACCAGGGGCGAAGGGGCGAGCGCGGAATCACCCCGGGGTTGACGGGGAAGGGCGGCCAGTAGCCGCGCAACACGGCCTCGATGGAGTCAGCGACGGTGCGGTGAAGGTGCGCCATCGAATCCTGCGAGGAGGCGGCGTAATGCGGCGTCATTGTCACCTGCTCGAGATTCCGCAGGGGACTCGCGGCGGGCAACGGCTCCTCTTCGAAAACGTCCAGGGAAGCGCCGCCGATCCGGTTCTCCTGCAGCGCGCGCACGAGTGCCGCCTGGTCCACCACGCCGCCGCGGCTCGTGTTCACCAGGAAAGCGGTCGGCTTCATCAGGCGCAGCGCCGCGTCGCCAATCAGGTGCTTGGTCTCGGCCGCCAGTGGCACATGCAGCGAAACCAAATCCGACTCCGCCAGCAGTCGCTCCATGCTGACCAGTTCGACGGTCGAGCCGGGGGGCAGCGAGCGGACGAACGGATCCGTGGCGAGAATCCTCATGCCGAAGCCCTGCATCTTGCGGGCGACGGCCTGCGCGATGCGACCCCAGCCGACGAGGCCAAGGGTCATGGCGCTTACGCGGCGGAGCGGAGGCGTAATCTTGAAGTCGTTCCAACTGCCGGAACGCACCTTGCGATCGAACCACGCAATGCGGCGGGCACTCGCGAGCAGCAGCGCGGCGGCGTGGTCGGAAACCTCCTCGGTGCAGAAGTCGGCCGTGTTGGCCACGACGACCCCGCGCCGGGTGGCTTCGGGCTGATCGACGCTCTCGATGCCGACACCATAACGAATAATGGCGCGACACTCCGGCAGGGCGGCGATCACGCGCGGCGTGAACGGCGTGTTCGGAAACTCGAGGAGGACCACCGTCGCCTCCGCGCAGGTGGCGATGATTTCGTCCTCGGTCTTGGCCCGCTGCAATACGAGTTCCCCACCGGCCGCCTCGATTTGGCGGCGTTCGGTGTCGTAGGCGAAATTGCAGTCGACGTTAACGACCTGCGGACGGCGCGGCATCGGCGTTCAGGCCGCCACCAGAGGAGTGAAGCTCCGCTTGGAGACGAGCATCTCCTGGCGGTAACCGAGCCCATCGGTGCCAGTGACCGCCCCCTTGATCTCCGCGAGGCACTGCGGCGTCAGCGGATAATCGAGGAGATTCTTGTTCGTCGAGAAGACGCCAAGTTGCACGAGCAGTTCCTTCAAGCCGGTCATCCAGCACTCGATCTTGGTGCCGCCATAGACGCGGTACATGAGGTCGTTCATGCGGGCCTGGGCAGCCTTGCCGCGGGCGAGGTCGCCGGCGCGGACCGCCGAGATAATCTCGCGGGCCATGACGGCATTGAAGATGCCACCGCCGAGCAGCACGCCGTCGTAACCGGCGGCAATGAACTCATCGACGTCGAACTCCGAGCCGGAGAAAATCTTGAGGCTGGGACGGGCATCCCGCGCGGCGACGTAGACCTTGCGCCGGCTTTCCTGCTGGGCGCTGTCCTTGACCACCACGATGTTCGGCTCGGCGAGAATTTCCGGCATGTGCGACTCCGGCACGACGTAAGGGCTGTGCGTGCCGCGATCGTAAAGGCCGACCGGGAGGGAGCTGCGGCGCGCGACCTCGACGTAATGCGAGACGAGGCGCTTGGTGGTGCCGTTGATGAAGAAGGAAGGCGCGGCCACGACGGCCAGCTCAACACCCCAGGACGCGGCGCGGTCGACGTTGTCGAGCACGCGGCCCCATGAGTTGTCCGAGACCTGCATCGCAATCGTCAGCTTGCCCCGACCCGCCTCGACCGCGGCCTTGGCCAGCGTCTCGCGATCGCTGTCGCGGAGCCACGGGCCCTCGCCACAGGTGCCGGCGAGCATGATGCCGGAAACGCCGAGGTCGACATGATGGGCGATCATCCGGTGCACCGAGGCAACATCCACACGACCGTCGGCCGTGAAGGGAGTGGGCGTGGCGGACCACACGGAATCTCGTTCGAGACGGAGTGATTTCATTCGTGATCCAAGATGCCGAGCGGTCTCGTTTCAAAAAGGAACCATCTGCTGACAAATAAAGTGACAGCTTCCCTCCGCGGCGGTCCGCTTCACTCGGCAGCCCTCGCCACGCCGCGGATCCCGGCGGTCCGCTTCCGGCATTTTGTTTGACTGGCTCTGGGTTCTGCCGCGTCAACGACGGCACTGGAGCAATCCGATGGTCGCCGACCTACCCCTAACTTTTCCGCTGGCGTTTGCGGCACTCGATTGGGTCGTGCTCGTCGTTTACGCCGGAGCCCTCCTGGGAATCGGTTTTTATTTCTACAGCCGGCAGTCGGGAACGACCGAGGAGTTCTTCGTCGGCAACCGGCGCACGTCGCCGCTGCTCGCGGGCATCTCGATGTTCACCGCGCTGACGAGCATCATCACCTACATCGGCACCCCGGGAGAGTATGTGCAGAACGGCCCGGTTCTGGTCTATCTGGCCAACCTGATTTCGCTGCCCTTTGTGCTTCTGGTCGTGGGCTGGGGCATGATTCCCGTTTTCATGCGGCTCCCGATCACGAGCGTCTACGAACTGCTCGAGGCGCGGCTGGGGCTGGCCGTGCGGCGTACCGGTTCGCTGGCCTACATGGTCACCCGACTGGTCTGGATGGCGCTCATCCTCTTCACGGCGGCGAAGGTGCTGGTCTACGTCACCGGCTGCGACCCGCGCTGGGCGCCGTTTATTTCCATCGCCATTGGAATCGTGACGACGACCTACACGCTCTTCGGCGGCATCAAGACTGTCATGATTACGGAGGCGGTGCAGTTCTGCCTGCTGGTCGTCGGCGCGCTGCTGACCATCGCCACGATTACGTGGAAGCTGGGCGGTTTCGGTGCCTGGTGGCCGGCACGCTGGGAGCCGCATTGGGCGCCGCAGCCGTTCTTCAGCCTCGATCCGCACGTCCGCGTCACCGTGTTCGGCACCCTGATTTACTACTCGGTCGCCACGATTGCACAGATCGGATCCGACCAGGCCGCCGTGCAGCGTTTCCTCACGACGCGTGACGCCCCCGCCGCGCGGCGCGCGCTGATTCTCAACGGCATCGCCGTCGTGATCGTGACGTTCATCCTTGGGCTGGTCGGGGCCTCGTTGATGGGATTCTACCGGCTGCATCCACAGTCCATCCCGGCCGGGCTGACCTTGGAGCGCAACGGTGACGCCTTCTTCCCGCTCTATATCACGCAGTTCCTGCCCGCGGGAGTCGCCGGTCTCGTGGTGGCGAGCCTGCTCGCCGCAGCGATGTCGTGCTTGAGCGCCGGCATCAATTCGTTGATCGCCATCCTTTCGAAGGACTTCATCGAAAACTCACCGTCATTGGCGCCATCGACCGAGGCGCAGCGACTGCGGCTGACCCGCTGGCTGGCGCTCGCCATCGGCGGACTGGTCGTCGTCGGCACCATCGGCATCGGCCTCGTGCGCGGCAATATCTTCGAAGTCGCCGGCAAGACGGTGAATTTGCTCACGTGTCCGCTTTTCGGGATCTTCTTCCTCGCGTTCTTCGTCCCCAAGTCGACGCCGTTCGGCGCCCTGATCGGGGCGACCTACAGCACGACCGCCGCGATCATTGTCGCGTACTGGGATGTGCTGACCGGCACGCCGCCGGTGACGTTCCTCTGGATCGCGCCCATCTCCATGGCCGTGAGCTTGAGCACCGGCGTTTACTTCAGCACTTGGAACACTCGCGGGAAATCCGCCTTCGCCCTGCTCGGCTACACGGTTGCCGCGCTGGTGCCGCTCGCCGCCGGTTGTTCGCTGCTGCTTTCTTACGCCCGCTAACGTTTCTCCATGAATCCCACTTCTTCGCGCGACCCGGCTCCCGCCGCCGGCACAGGCCAGCAACTTTACCAGCGCGCCCGCCGCCGGATTCCCGGTGGCGCCCAGCTCCTCGGCAAGCGCCCGGAGCAATATCTTCCCGGCGGCTGGCCCGCCTATTACCGCAAAGCCGAGGGCTGCACCGTGTGGGACCTCGACGATCGCCCTTACGCCGACTTCACCTCAAATGGCATCGGCACCTGCCTGCTCGGCTACGCGGATCCAGTGGTCAACGCCGCCGTCACCGACGTCATCAGCCGCGGCAGCATGTGTACGCTGAATTGTCCGGCCGAGGTCGACCTCGCGGATCAACTCTGCGCGATCCATCCCTGGGCCTCGAAGGTGCGCTATGCCCGCACCGGCGGCGAAGCCATGTCGATTGCTGTCCGCATTGCGCGGGCGCATACGCGACGCGGCGTGGTGGCCTTCTGCGGGTACCATGGCTGGAGCGACTGGTATCTTGCCGCCAACCTTGGGCAGACTGATGCGCTCAACGGGCACCTGTTGCCCGGGCTCGATCCCAGTGGCGTGCCGCGCGCGCTGCTCGGGAGTGCCCTTCCTTTCCGCTTCAACCACATCGAGGAACTGGAAAAGATCGTCGCGGCCCACCGCTCGGAACTCGCCGCCATCGTGATGGAACCGCGGCGCTACGACGCGCCGACGAATGGATTTCTCGAGCGGGTTCGTGCTCTGGCGGACGAGACGGGCGCGATCCTGATCTTCGACGAAATCACCGCCGGGTGGCGGAGTAACTTCGGCGGCATGCACCTCACGATGGGCGTCAATCCCGACATCGCCGTCTTCGCGAAGGCGCTTTCGAACGGCTTCCCGATGTCCGCCATCATCGGCCGAGACGCGGTGATGGACTCGGCGCAGGCCACGTTCATCAGCAGCACCTATTGGACGGAGGCCGTGGGGCCGACGGCGGCGGTGGCGACGCTCGCGCGGCTCCAGCAGCTCGACGTGGCGAAGCACGTCGGCGAAATCGGAACGCTCGTTCGCACCGGCTGGGCAGCCGCCGCGGCCCGCACCGGTGCACCCGCGAAGGTCATCGGCATCCCTGCGCTCTGTATCCTCAGCTTCGATGCGGGCGAACTCAGCCGGGCGGTCATGACGCTCTTCACCCAGGAAATGTTGGACCGCGGCTATCTCGCGGCCGCCGGATTTTATCCCACCTATGCCCACAAGCCCGATCTCATCGCCCGCTACCTTGGCGCGGTCGAAGAGGTCTTTGGGGTGATCCGCCAGCACCTCGATCGCGGCACGGTGCTCACGGCCCTCCGCGGCCCGGTCGCGCAGAGCGGCTTCGCCCGTCTCACCTGATTAACCATGAAGCGTCGAATTCTCCAACTGGGTTGCGGCTCGATGGGTTCGCGACGGATGCGGGATCTGTCCCGCCGGCCGGACGTCGAGGTCCGGGCGTTTGATGGCCGGCCCGATCGTCGCCAGTCCGCGGAGTCGCGTTTCGGCGTGGCCACGTTTCCGACCATGGCCGCCGCCCTCGACTGGGCGCCGGAGGCCCTGGTCATTTCCACGCCGCCAGGGACCAAGGGACCGCTCGTCGATCTTGCCCTGGACCGGGGCATCCACCACTTCGTCGAGGCCGACATCTGGAGTTACGGTGCCGCCAGTCGAACCGCGCAGCATCCGAATCTGGTGTGCGCGCCGTCGCTGACGTTTTCGTTTCTGCCGGTTTTCAAGGCGCTGGTCGAAGTGGTTCCGGCCACGATCGGCCCGCTGCTCGGTTATCAGTTCACCCTCGCGGGCGAGATGAACGGCTGGCACCCGGGTGAGGGAATTGAGTATTACGGCCGGCATCGCGACACCGCTCCGGCGCGGGAGATGGTGCCCTTCGAACTTGCCTGGCTCGCCCGGCTCTTCGGTCCGGCGAAGCGCGTGGCGGGTGGCTTCAACCAGTTCAACCCGCGCCCGGGCAGTTTCGAGGACACCTGGAGTCTGCAGATGCAGCTCGAGCACGGCGGCACGGGGCAGGTGACTGTCACCATGGGTTGTCCGCACGATTTCCGGCGCGGCTGGGCGTTTGGCGCGAATGGCACCGTGGTGTGGGACATCAACCGCGGCGAAATTGTCCTTCACGGTGCGAACACGCCGGAAACGGTGCAGCAACACGGGGTCCTTGGTCAGGTGATCGAGGCGACGTATGCGGCCGAAATCGGGGCCTTCGTTGACGCCATTCAGGGCCGGGCGCCTTGGACTCACAGTTACGAGGAATACCAGCACGGCCTCGCGACGCTGGCGGCGGCGGAGACGGGGGCGCGGACGGATTTGTGGACCGCGGTGCAGCCGAATCAGGAACCCTCGCGCGTTCTGGCCAGGCCGGGCCCGTGAGCGACGAACTCCTGCACGGATACCCCGACAATTTTATCGCCCATGAAACTTGAGACGGAATTGAACGCGTTGGACCTCGCCTTGCGGGCCGAGGCGATTGACGGCTTCGTCCCGGCGAAGGTCCACGACATCCATGCGCACGTGCTCGAGCCGTCGGGTTACGTTCCGAGCACGCTCGGCGCCCACCTGCAGGGCCTGACAATCAGCCCGGCGAGCTATCGCGCGGCGATGGAGCTCATCCTGCCGGGCCGGGTGACGGAGGCGCTGTTCTTTCCGTTCCCCTCGCGGCAACACGATCGGCTGGCGGTGAATCGCTGGATGTACGCGGAGATCGCGGACCAGCCGGAGTCCTTCCAGGCCGGCGGGCTCGCGATTGTTGCTCCGACGGATGATCCGCGTTCCACCGAGGAGGCGATGGCGGCGGGAATCTGCCGCGGCCTGAAGCCCTATCATTTCTACGTCGGCCGGGCGGACACGTCCCAGGTCGCCCTCGAGGAATTCGCCCCGGAATGGATGTGGCAGCAATGCGATCGCCACGGCGCGATCATGATGATCCATCTGATGCGGGATGCATCGGTGTCGGATCCCGTGAACCGCGACTCGCTGCTGCGGCTGAGCGAGAAGTATCCCAATTGCCAGGCGGTGCTCGCCCATGTGGCGCGGTCGTTCAATCACCGGACGGTGCGCGGACTGAGCGCGCTGGCTCACCGCCCGAACATCTGCGTCGACACGTCGGCCATCACGGAATCCGAAGGCATGCGATTTGCGCTCGAGGTCCTCGGGCCGGGACGCGTGCTTTATGGTTCGGACTATCCAATCAGCCATTTACGCGGGCGCTGCGTGACGACGGGAAATCAGATGCTCTGGCTTTACGCCGAGGAGAACAAGGCGCCTGAGATGACCTACATCGGGATCGAGTCGCTGCTCTCGCTGCGTGAAGCGTGCCGGCAAGTCGGGCTGGGGCAGGCCGACGTCCGGCGGATCTTTCGGGACAACGCGATCGCGTTGCAGGCGCGGTTCCACGCGCAGTGAGGGCCGGCCGGTCCTGATCTTCAGCGGCCGGTCGAAATGTCTGGGCTGCGCCCGCCCGCGGGCCGATGCGACTCGAAAGTGGCCTGCCGTGAGAGACGGTGTGGAAAGTCGAAAGACACCCCTTCATGTCATTCTGAGCGCAGCGAAGAATCCATGGTCGCGAAGGAGACTCACGCGTGGATTCTTCGCTGCGCTCAGAATGACAGGGTTTTACACTGTCTCGTGAGGGCAGGGATTCGAGGGACAGTCGAGCCGCTGCCCTGACCTCAGGGCAAAGGCAGCGCCGGCGGCGGCGTGCTCGGGGCCGTGCTCGACTTCGTCCGCGCGACGAGTTGTCCGAGCGAGGCGGCGAGAAACATGATCGGCTCCGTCAGGCAGAGGAAGGAGAAGCCCTGCTGCTTGAGCGAGGGTCCGTCGCCGATCATCCACATGTTCTTGCCCGCGGCGTGTCCGGCGTCGCGGATCTTTTTGATCGCGCCGGTGAGTTCGGGACTCTCGGGCTTCCAGCAGACGCCGAGGTCGGCGGACAAATCGTACGGTCCGACCGCGATGGCCGTTGTGACTGGATGGCGCGCGATGGCATCCACGTTCGCGAGGCCAATCTTGCTCTCGATCTGCGGCAGGATCACGAGGTCGTCTTCAAACTCCGTCTTCCAGGTCTCGTAGTGGTAGTCCTTCATCCAGAGGTTGCCGGGACCGCCCGGGCGGCGGCGGCCGCGGGGCTTCAGGTAAACCGCATCGCGAATCTCGTCCATCATCGCGAGATCCTGCACGTAGGGGATGAGCAGACCGCACGGGCCGAGATCCAAGGCGAGTCGGATGGGCGTGAACTCGGCGGCGGGGGGACGAATCAGGATGGGGAAATTTTCGCGGCGGCCAATGGCGCACGCGTCGGCGACCATTTCCTGCTGATGCGTCAGGTGCTCGAGATCGATGATGAGGTAATCGAGGCCGGCCCGCATCGCGATCTCGACCAAGCCCGGCCAGAAGTGGAACGTCGCCATCACGCCGTAGGTGGGCTGCTGGCTGTTGATCTTTTGCTTGAGGAGCGCGCCGGATTTCATCGTGGAGAGCCTGTCGTTCAACCCGGGCTTAGCGATGGGGTCTTTCCTGTCTGATTTTTGACCACGTCGCCGAGGCGTTCGGCCGCCAGCGGCCAGAGCAGCTTCACGGACGGACAGAATTCCGCCGGCTGTGCCGCCATCCGGGTCGTAACTTCCCCGGGCAGCACCCACTCGCCGTACTGGATTTCCTTTGGCTCAAGCGTGAGCGGCCCGTCGTGGTCAAGCCGGTATACCCAGACGAACTCCCAGCCGGTTTCCACGCAGGCGCTGATCCGAAACCAGCGTTCGGGAGCCGCGCTGATCTGGATGCCAATCTCCTCGGCGAGTTCGCGAACCGCGGCGGTGTCGTAGTCCTCGCCCGCATCAAGGTGCCCGGAGCAGGACGAGTCCCAGATACCCGGTGACAGGTCCTTGAGCATCGATCGCTTCTGCAGGAACACCCGCCCCTGCGAATCGAAGACCAGCACATGGACGGCCCGGTGCCAGAGTCCTGTGGCGTGAACTTCGCGGCGCGACGCGCGCCCAATCACCTCATCGCGCTCGTTGACGACATCGAACATCTCCATCGGTACGCTCATGCAAATTGGAACCGCCGGCTTCGTCCTTATTTGGGATCGGCGCCCGGCGGCACGTAGTTGTTCCGCCCTGGAATGTAGCCCGGTCCCTCGTTCTCGCTGAGCCGCTTGATCTCATCGAACTGCTTTTGGGAAATCAGCCGGCGCGGAACACGGCGGGAGGCCTCCTCGATCAATCGGGCGCGGTCCTCGTCGTTCGGGGTGTGCGGCTCCCACGAGGTGTGGTGACCCTGCTTGCGCGTCCACTCGATGTTGCGGCCATGAACGGCCGCATTGATTTGGAATTTCTTCCCGTCCTCGTCCTTGTTCCACCAGCCGAACTCGATGCTCATTGAGAGACGGACAATCGCCGGGCGTCAGGATTCCGCCAGCGGAAACTCCGCGAGCACGCGTCCCGGGCGAAACTCGCCGCGTTGGCGCTTCACGCTCCGCACGAGCAGCCGGCCGGGCGTCAGATCGACGCAGGTGGCGCCCAGCGGCGGCGTGTAGGAGCCGGTGTTGATCACAATCACTCCGTTCGGATCCCGCCAGATGCCCGGGCGATGGATGTGCCCCGTCACCACATAGCGGGCCGTTGGCCGGTGCCGGCGCGCCAGAGCCGCCGCCAGCCGGGGTTCGTTGCGCCAGGCCTGCAGCACGCGCAGGACGCGGGTGGGCGGCCAGGCCGTGTCCGCGACATAACGCATCAGATGCTTCAACCCGTGGCGCTCGGACTGGTGGCGTTGGGGGATGGAGGCCGCGACCTGGCGCCAGATGAAGAGGCGGCGATCGAGTTCCTCGCGTTCGGACGCCGGTGCCGCGGCGAGCTGGGTGGCGATGCGCTCGCCGATCAGCGCGGCGTCGTTGCTCCAGGGAACGATGTTCTCGAAGACAATGTCTCCGTGCGTCACGAAGACCTGCCCGCGGGCGAGGTCGAGTCGATGATGGGGGGACAGGTCAGCGTCGTGGTTGCCCGTGAGGTATGTGACGGTGGGCACGGATCGCGGGAAGAAGTCGAGTACCTCATCCCGACACGCAGTCGAGTGTTCCGGGTTCGGCCCGGGTCGGGTGTCGAGGGTGTCCCCGTTGAGGACGAGTCGATCAATCCCGTCAAAGAGCGGGCGAAGCTGTCCGAGTCGGCCGACGAGGCTGGCGCGGTCGCCAAAGTGAATATCCGAAAGGATGCGGATGACGTCGCCGGGCACGGTGCCGGAAGTTGGAGCGCGTCCGGCTTTTCGCCACTCATTTCCCGGTCGGCAAATCGCCGGCCCGGCGAACGCCCCCGGGCATGAAGCGATGGCTTGTCCCCCGGGCCGGACGTCGCGCAGGGTGGGGCATGCGTTCGTTGCTCAGTTGCTTCGTGTTGGCCTTTCTGGCCGCAGGTTTGCGCGCGGAGACCGCGGAGGAACTGGTGCAAATTCATCTGGCCGTGATGGGAGGAACCGAACGCATCGACGCCTTGAAGGCCTTCCGGGCCTCCGGGAGCGTCACAAGCGGGGCGCAGAAGGTGCATTTTACGATTATTGCGGCGCGACCCAACCTCGTGCGGATGGAGACACAGGCCGGCGGGCGGACCCTCGTTCAGGGTTACGACGGCGTGGACGCGCCCTGGGAGTTCGACACGGGCACCTGGCCACCGCGTTACCGGCCGATCGCCGAGGCCGCGGCGAAGCGTCTCGTTGCCGACGCCGAGTTCGACGACCCGCTCGTGGCCGGTGCGGCCCGTGGGTATGTGCTGGAGCTGGCCGGCGACGCCACGGTCGACGGTCGGAAGTACCGCCGGATCCTCGTGACCCACAAGCTCGCGGAGTCCTTCGAAGTCCTGCTCGATCCGGAGACCTATCTGATCGTTTTTCGCACCGAGACGCGGACCACGGCCGGCGGCCGCTCGTTGTTGATCGTCACGCAGTATGGGCAGTTTCAGCCGGTGAATGGCGTGCTCCTGCCGCACGAGGTCAAAACCATCGTGGACGGCAAGGTGACGCAGTTGCTCACGATCGAACAAATCGAACCGAATCCGTCCACGACCGCCGAGACCTTCTCCCCGCCGAAGTCGGTCACAGTCCCGAAGAAGTAAGCCGGGGCCGCCGTGAACCGGACCACTTTTGTGGTTGCGCGGGGCGGGGCGGCCCGTTTGCTCTGATCCCTTAACCGATTTAAACCATGCAAGAACAAGTCACGCTGGAGTGCACCGAGGCCAAGAAAGAGGGCAAACCCGCCTCTCGTTACCTCACTTTCCGTAACAAGAAGACGGTCACGGAACGCATTGAGAAGAAGAAGTACAATCCCTTCCTCAAGCGTCATACCCTCCACCGCGAGATCAAGTAAGTCGCTGCCGCCCAAGAGGCATGCGCAAGGATGAAGCCGGGCATATGCCCGGCTTTTTTGTTTCCCGGAAATGGCGGCCTCACGACGATGCGGCGAACTCCCTAAGGTGTAGGGCTGCCGCTCGTCGGCAGGCCACGTCCTTCATTCGCGAAGCGGCCCGGCGGCGAGCGCCGGCCCTACATTCGACCGAATCGTTCCCTCTGGAGAGGTGTGGCGCGCACCGCCGGGGTGTGTTGGCCGGGTCTGGCGGCTCAGGACTTCCCCCTTTGGCCGGACACAAAAAAAGGGCGCCTCGAATGGGGCGCCCATTGCGGTCATCGGACTTCGCCGGTCTCAGCCGGTCACGCGCTTGGCCGAATCGGGAAAGGGTTGGTTGGTCTGGCCGCTCGCCGACGCCGGCTGCGTATGCCGACGGGCGGCCCGCCAGCTTTCCCGGTGTTTCCGGATCCAATCGAGGAGCGCACGCTCAAACCCGATGTCGTATCCGAGCCGCTCGGACTCGAGCCACTTGTGCTTCAGGATCTCTTCCCGTTCCGCGAGGAACTCTTGGTAAAGGCTCGACTGCTTAACAAATTCGCGGGACGTCGAAGGCTCTTGAGCAGGAGATGTCATGCGTCGCGCCGTAAAGTGAGTGGTCCCCGCGAATCCTGTCAATGCCGGCTGTTTTCCGTAAACATCAGGTCCGCAGCGGCGTCGGTTGCCGAAGCCGGGCCAGTAGAGTTTCCGCAATTTCCCGGAAGACTTGGGCTGACGGGCTGGCCGGCGAGCTCACCACGATCGGTTCGCCGGAATCGCCGCCCGCGCGAATTTCTGGCATCAGCGGCACCTGACCCAGCATCACCGTGCCGAGTTTTTCCGCCGTCGCGATGCCACCGCCCGTGCCGAAGAGCTCATGCTTCTGGCCGGCGGGATCGATGAAGTAGCTCATGTTCTCGGCCACTCCGAGGAGCGGCACGTTCACCTTCTGAAACATCAGCCCGCCCTTCCGGGCCACGTTGGTCGCGGCGGCCTGCGGCGTCGTCACAATCACCGCGCCGTCGAGCGGCAGGGTTTGCACGAGCGAGAGCTGGGCGTCACCCGTCCCCGGCGGCAGGTCGACCAGCAGCACGTCCAACGAACCCCACTTCACGTTCTGCACGAACTGCTGAATGGTCTTCATGATCATCGGCCCGCGCCAGACGACCGGAGTGTTGTCGTCCACGAGGAAGCCCATGCTGATCACCTTCACGCCGTGACGCTCCATCGGCACGAGCATGGCGTCGGCGCCCTGGCCCTCGACCTCGGGACGTCCGCTGAGCCCCATCATCAGGGGCACGCTGGGTCCGTAGATGTCGCAATCCATCAAGCCGACGCGACCCGGCCGTCCGGCGAACGTGAGGACCTGCGCCAGCGCACAGGCGAGGTTGACCGCAAAAGTGCTCTTGCCGACGCCACCTTTGCCGGAGGCGATGGCGATGGAGTACTGAATCGTCTTCGGCGCGGCGGCGGTGCCGGCCATGTTGCCGCCGGCGGCGGGCGTGGTCGCCTTCGGGGCCGAGACGGCGATTTCCACCAGGATATCCTTCACGCCCGGCAGCCCGCGCAGCACCTGCTCGACTTCGGTCTTCAGTTGCAGCGGGGTCTTCGGATCGTTGCTCGCGAGCGCGAGGGCGACCTTGACGGTGCCGTCGAAGAAGCCGGCGGAGCGGACCAGGCCGAATGAGACGATGTCGCGGCTGAAGCCGGGATATTTGACCTGCTTGAGGTGTTCTTTGATTTCGTCGGATGTCACAGGTGAACGGCGTGAGCCGGAAATTAGAGTTGGCACGCAGCGGGCGGGAGCAAATAGAAATCCCGTCGGCGCCGCCGGTTTCTCGACGCCGCAGCGCGGACCACGCCCGGAAGGACTTCGTCCGCCGTCCGCGCACATTTTCAATCCCTTCGCTTCATTCCACATGCACCAATTTCTCCGCCTCCTTGCTTTCGCCGGCCTGCTGACCGCCTCCGCCCTCGGGCAGGGTGAGATCAGAAACGTCGGACCCATCGTTCTCGACTATAACAGCAAGAGCATCGCAGTCCGGGTGTCCGCGAATGTTCCCGAGTTGAACACGCTCGCTCTCGTCGCCTTCGGGGCGCACGGCCGGTACCGGCTCGTCGCCAGCGACTACGCCTACGACATCCGCTTCTCTCAGGCGGGTCCGACGCAGGTGCGCGTCGACATTTCCCGCGGCAAGACGCCCGCGCCGGTCTCGTCCGACACCGTCTCCGGTACGACGCTGCGCCACGCGTTGCTCAAGGCCGCCGATCTGGCCGTCGAAAAGACCAATGGGCTCGGCTTGAAAGGCCTCTTCACGGCGCGCATCGCGTTCATCGGCGAGCGGACGGGAAAGAAGGAAGTCTACACTTCGGACCTCTTCTTCAGTCCGGGCCAGGTGAAGCAGGTCACGCGGGACAATGCCTCGGCCCTCGCGCCGCGCTGGTCACCGGACGGATCGAAGCTGCTCTATACGAGTTTCTTCAAGTCGGGTTTCCCGGACATTTTTCAGATCGATCTGGCGACGAACAACCGCACCACCTTCGTGAGCTTCCGCGGCCTGAACACCGGTGCGCGCTTCAGTCCCAACGGCCAGCAGGTCGCGATGGTCCTCAGCGGCGAGGGCTCGCAGGAAATCTACGTCAGCAACGCACAGGGCCGCGCCGTTTCGCGCAAAACACGCTCCTCCGCCGTCAAGGCCTCGCCGTGCTGGTCGCCCGATGGCGGCCGGCTGGTCTTCGCGATGGGTGAGCCGAGTCCGCAGCTCTACGTCATGGCGGCCGGCGGCGGAACACCCACGCGGCTTGTCACCGGCTTCACCTACGCGGCGGAGCCCGACTGGAGCCGGGCCAACCCGAACAAGCTCGCGTGCACCGTGCTGTCGGAGCGTCGGTATCAGATCGCCGTGTACGATTTTGCCGAGGGCAAGGGCAAGGTGGTCTCGGGTGCGCCCTTCGATGCCGCGATGCCAAGCTGGCTCGCGGACGGACGCCACCTCGTGTTCACGGCGCGCAGCCGCAATACGAGCGCGTTGTTCATTCTCGATACCGAGACGGGCAAGAGCACGCAGATCGGCAATGGCTTCGGTCTGACGATGGAAGCCAACGTCTGGACGCCGTAAGCCTGGATCGTTGTAGGGCCGGCGCTCGTCGCCGGGCCCAGTCTAGAATCGGAAATCCGGAGGCCCGCCAGCGAGCGGCGGCCTACCTTGCGGGCGCACTTACTTCCCCGGCAACTCGATCGTCTGCCCGTTCGCCTGGCCTTCGACCGCCTGCGCGTACAAACCGGCCACGACACTGGCCGGATGTCCCCAGGTGGGATCCATTTTGTAGGCGATCAGGGTCTCGGTGACCCAGGGCGGGCTGACGACATTGATCCGAACTTTGCGCGGCAACTCGAGGGCCGCGGCACCGGCGAAGGCTTCGAGACCAGCATTCACGAGGCTGATCGCGGCGCTGCCCGGCATCGGACGTTTCGAGAGCACGCCGCTCGTGAGCGTGATGGAACCGCCGTCACGCACGTGGGCGAGTCCGAGCCGGGCGACGTTCACCTGGCCCATGAGCTTGTTCTCGAGACAGAATTGAAAATCCGACTCCGTGAGATTGGCGAACGGCGCGAACTTCGCCTGACCCGCCACGCTGACGATTGCGTCGACGAGACCGACGGATTGGAAAAGCGCGCGCAGCGATTCGGTCTTGGTGATGTCGACCTTGAGCGCAGACTTCGAATGGCTCGCGGTCACGACTTCGTGACGGGAACCAAGATTCTGGACGACGGCCTGACCGATGGTGCCGGTGGCACCGATGATGAGAATACGCATGGGATTAATGAGCTGCAGGCAGGGTATCGCGAACGGTTCGAAAGGGAAGAGTTAGGAGTTAAGGGTTAAGATCCTGGCGCTGTGGGTGGGCTGGGAGCTGGCGAATCCGACCCAGCTCTTAACTCTTCCCTCTTAATTCTTACCTTCTCAGCCGACCCATTCCCGCGCATTGCGGAAGAGTTTCATCCAGGGCGAATCCTCGCCCCACTCGGGCGGGTGCCAGCTCATCGCGACGGAGCGGAACACGCGTTCCGGATGCGGCATCATGATGGTGACTCGGCCGGTGGTCGTCGTCAGCGCGGTCATGCCCAAAGGAGATCCGTTCGGGTTCAGCGGATAGAGTTCGGTTGGCTGGTGCGCGTGATCGACGAAGCGGGCGGCCACGAGACCGGACTGACTGAAGCGCTGGGCCGCGGCGGCATCGGCAAATTCCGCATAACCTTCGCCGTGCGCCACCGCGATCGGGATGACGGAGCCTTCCATGCCGGCGAACAAGACGCTGGGGCTTTTCTCGATCTTCACCGAGACGAACCGGCCTTCGTACCGCTCGGACTGGTTCTGCACGAAGCGTGGCCAGTGCTCTGCGCCCGGGATGATGGAGCGGAGATTGCTCATCATCTGACAGCCGTTGCAGACGCCGAGGCCGAAGGTGTCCTCGCGGGCGAAGAATTTCTGGAAGGCCTCGCGGGTCTTGGCGTGAAAGAGCACGCTCTTGGCCCAGCCTTCGCCGGCGCCCAGCACGTCGCCGTAGCTGAAACCACCGCACGCGATCAGTCCGCGGAAATCCTGCAGGTTGAGCCGGCCGCTCAGGATGTCCGTCATGTGCACGTCGACCGCGCGGAAACCGGCCCGCGTCAGCGCCGCGCCCATTTCCACCTGACCGTTGACACCCTGCTCGCGGAGAATGGCGACGGGCGGGCGCACCGTGGATGGCTTGGGCGCAACCATCGGGAAGGTGATGACTGGTCGGATGCCCGGATCCTTGCGCTCCAGCTTGAGCTGAAATTCCTGCTCGGCGCACACCGGGTTGTCGCGGAGGGCGGCAATCCGACGGGTGACATCGGACCAGATTGCCCGCAGCGCGAAGAGGTCCTCATCGAGCACCGCGGCGCCTGCCTGGCGAATGCGGAAGCGATGGCCATCGTTCAATCCGCCGATCCGCGTCGTAAGCGAAGCGAGGTCGTGCGCTCGAAGCACCGCCTGCACGGACTCGAGGTCCGCGGCCCGGATCTGAATCACGGCGCCAAGTTCCTCGCTGAAGAGCGGGGCGAAGGGATTGCCCGGGCCGGCCGGGACGTCGAGGTCGACTCCGACATGTCCGGCGAACGCCATCTCGACCGCGGTGGCGAGCAGCCCGCCGTCGGACCGATCGTGATACGCGATAATTTTACCTTCGCGACCGAGTTGCTGGATCGCGTTCCAGAAATTCTTCAGGTCGGCCGGGCGATCGACGTCCGGCGTTTCCTCTCCGACCTGCGAAATCACCTGCGCGAGGATCGACCCGCCGAGCCGGTTGCGGCCGCGGCCGAGATCGATGAGCAGGAGGACGCTCGAGGGTTCCGCGGCAAGTTGCGGCGTGAGCGACTGGCGAATGTCGATCACGGACGCGAAGGCTGAGACGATGAGGGACACCGGCGCGGTCATCCGTTTCTCGCCCCGGGCGTCCTTCCACACGGTGCTCATGCTCATCGAGTCCTTGCCGACCGGAATCGTGATACCGAGGGCCGGGCAGAGTTCCATGCCGACGGCGTGGACGGCGGCGTAAAGATCAGCGCCGTCGCCGGGAATCGCGGGCGCGGCCATCCAGTTCGCGGAAAGATTCACCTTTCCGAGATCGCCAATGGCGGCGGCGGCGAGATTGGTCAGCGCTTCGCCGACCGCGAGGCGGGCCGAGGCCGCGGCGTTGTTGAGCGCGACGGGTGTGCGTTCACCCATGGCCATCGCCTCACCCGTATAAACGTCGAAAGCCGCGGCGGTCACCGCGCAGTCCGCCACCGGCACCTGCCAGGGTCCGACCATCTGATCGCGGCAGATGAGTCCGCCGACGGTGCGGTCACCGATCGAAATCAGGAAGGTCTTGTCGGCCACGGTGGGGTGAACGAGCACGCGGTGCAGGGCTTCGCGGAGCGTGAGCGAACCGAAGTGCAGGGGAGTGCGCAGGCGGGGCTTGGAGCGGTCCACGCGATGCATCCGCGGCGGCTTGCCGAGCAGCACGTCGAGCGGCAGGTCGATCGGGCGGTTCTTGAACTGCGGATCCTCGACGACGAGCCGGCGTTCCTCCGTGGCTTCGCCGACGACGGCGAAGGGGCAACGTTCACGCGCGCAGAGCGCGGCAAAGGCGTCGATGCGGTTCGCCGGCACGGCGAGCACGTAACGCTCCTGGGACTCGTTGCACCAGATTTCGAGTGGGCTCATGCCCGGCTCGGCATTGGGGACGGCGCGAAGATTGAAGCGCCCGCCGCGCCCGCCGTCGTTGACGAGTTCGGGCAGCGCGTTGGACAGGCCGCCGGCGCCGACATCGTGAATGAAGCTGATCGGGTTCTCATCGCCGAGCGCCCAGCAGCGGTCAATGACCTCCTGGCAGCGACGCTCCATCTCGGCGTTGTCGCGTTGCACGCTCGCGAAATCCAAATCCTCGCTGCCCGCGCCCGTGGCCATCGAACTGGCGGCGCCGCCACCGAGACCGATCAACATCGCGGGCCCGCCGAGCACGACGAGTTGGTCGCCGGGCTCGATCGCACCCTTCTTGATGTGGTCGGCGCGGATGTTGCCGAGGCCGCCGGCCAGCATGATCGGCTTGTGATAACCGCGCAGCTCCGTCGCGCCGGGACTTGCCGCGCCGGCGGCCGGGACCTCGGCCTCAAAGGTGCGGAAGTAGCCGTTGATCGCGGGGCGTCCGAATTCGTTGTTGAAGGCCGCGCCGCCGAGCGGGCCCTCGATCATGATGTCGAGCGCCGAGACGATCCGGCCGGGTTTGCCAAAGTCCTTCTCCCACGGCTGCACGGCGCCGGGAATGCGCAGATTCGAAACCGTGAATCCAGTCAGGCCGGCCTTGGGCTTCGCGCCGCGGCCGGTCGCGCCTTCATCGCGGATCTCTCCGCCTGAACCGGTGGCGGCGCCGGGGAACGGGGAGATCGCGGTCGGGTGATTGTGCGTCTCCACCTTGCAGAGCACGTGGATTTCCTCGTCGCGCGCCGTGTAGTCGCCGGTCTTCGGATCGACGTAAAAACGGCCGCCGCGGGTGCCGGTGAGGACGGCCGCGTTGTCCTTGTAGGCGGAGAGAATCCCGTCCGGGTGCAGCTCGTACGTGTTCTTGATCATCTGGAACAGCGAGCGGTCGCGGGTGGCGCCGTCGACTTCCCAGGTGGCATTGAAGATCTTGTGCCGGCAGTGCTCGGAGTTGGCCTGCGCGAACATCATCAGCTCGATGTCGTTGGGGTCACGCCCGAGCGTCATGAAGCTCTTCGTCAGGTAATCGATTTCGTCGTCGGCGAGGGCCAGTCCGAGGGCGCGGTTGGCCTCGACCAGGGCATCGCGTCCGCGTGCGAGCACCGAGACGCTGGCGAGCGGCCGGGGCTGCTCGTGGCGGAAGAGGACGCTGGCTGACTCCAGATCACCCAGCACCACCTGCGTCATGCGATCATGCAGGCGGGCATCAAGCCCGGCGGGTACGGCAGCTGACCGCGTTCCGAGATCCACCGTGTAGGAGATCACCCGCTCGATGCGTTGGACCGAAGTCAGGCCACAGGTCTGGGCGATGTCAGTGGCCTTGGAGGACCAAGGGGAGATTGTGCCGGGGCGCGGTGCCACGACTCGAACCAAACCCGCGACCTGGGACGAAGCCCGGCGGGGTCCGTAAGTGAGCAGTTGTTCGAGCACCCGGCGGTCGGCGGCGGAGAGATCGCCGGCCACCTCAACCAGATGCACAAATTCGGCGCTGACGGCTTGGACCGGGAGGCCGGCGCTCTTGAGATCCTCCAGCAGCTTCTGCAGCCGGAACGGGGAGAGGGCGGAGGAGCCGCGAAGGATCAACATGGTTTAGGTGACCGAATGTTTGGGACATCGCTGGCGCGGTCAAGGCGCGGCGCGGCGGCGCATTTGAGATTTGAAATTTGAGATTTGAGATCGAGCCGGGATGGTGGCGCGGCGTCTGTGGCCGGCGAGGGGAGATTCGGATTGTCTTTCGTCCGATCCGTCTGATTGAGCGCCTAGTGGCAAAGACGCCGAGAGAGGCGGAGGGGCGTTGGCGGCCAGCCCTCGAAGAGATGGTGCCGAGGCTGGAGTTTCGCCGCGACCTTGCTACGAAAGCTGACGTTCCGTGACAGACTCCTCGGAGCCTGCAGTTGAGCGGTTTGAGGTAGCCCTGCCCGTGAGGGCAGGGACTGCTACTGACGCTTCCGCTTTCACGACTCTCGCACCCCCCATGAACGCAATCCAAGGCTACCGGCTAATCACCCCTGACGACCTCACGTGGCGTCCGTCGAATCTCATGAAGATTCCGAACGCGGATTACCTCGAGCGCACGGGGAGCGAGTTGTTGGGCGCGCGGCTATGGCGGTTGCCGCCGAAGAGCGCGAACACGCTGCACAAGCATGTCCGGGCCGAGGAATTTTAATTGGTCCTCGAGGGCGTGGGCCGCATCCGGGTCGGCAAGGAGACCCTGACCGTCCCGCGTTACGGGCGAGTGCTGGTCGGACCGTCCCTGCTGCGGCAGGTATTCAATGATACCGAAACGGAGACGCTCTGGCTGATTGTCGGCGCTCCCGATCAGGAGTTTGAGCCCGGCAAGTTGGACCTGAAACAATTCTATCCCGTCGAACCCACGCAGCTTCCACCCGAACTGAAAGGCGCAGTCTGGCCGCCGGCGGCAGGCAGAATTGAGCCGTGAAAACTTAACGGGCCGCGGGAGTCATCGGGCTGGTATTTGGACGGCTCCTTCCTGACGATCACGCTTCATGCTTCGTCCGCTCGTCCAGCGCCTCCGGCGCACCCTCCAACCTTCGCTGGCCTGGCTTGGCCGGCAGGTCTCCCGGCAGGGTTGCTCGATCCAGTCGTGGATGGATATCGACGAGCGCAACGCCTGGTTTCCGCCGGAATTCCGGCAGCGCTATGGCGGCTTTAACCCGCCCGGCGAGCAACGGGAGTACGTTCGGATCTTTGAGCACGACCGCGTCCGCTCGGACATGTTGGTGCTGCTGCTCCGCGAAATCGTCGTCGGGAAGGTGCCCGGATCTATGGCTGAACTTGGCGTGCATCACGGCGGGTCGGCCCGGCTGATCCACCACTATTGTCCGGAGCGACGGTTCTACTTGTTGGATACCTTCACCGGCTTCACGGAGGCGGATCTCAAGGCGGAGTCACTCGCCGTGGCATTCAACACGGCTCCGGCGTTCAACGACACCAATGTCGATCTGGTCCGGAAGAACATCGCCCCGGTCAACGACTCGCTGGAATTTGTCCCGGGCTGGTTTCCTGCCTCGGCGACCCCAGCGATGCAGCAGGAGCGCTTCGCCTTTGTGCATTTGGACGCGGATCTCGAGGCTCCCATTCTCGCCGGCCTGGAGTTTTTTTGGCCGCGGTTGAGCGATGGCGGAATCGTGGTGGTGCATGACTACAATGGCTGGCCGGGGGCTCGGGCCGCCGTGGACGGCTTCCGCCAGCGCACTCCACTTGTGGCCATTCCGATGCCGGACAAATGCGGATCGATCGTGCTGCGAAAGCCGGCCACGGCGTGCTAGGCGCCGTGGATCTCAAATCTCAAATGAGTCCTCCGCGCTCGCGGAGGACTCGGCGGAGGACTCTCACGCGCTCGCGACCCTCGCGGCGGGCGAAACCGACCTCGGGCACGTAATCGGCGACAATCTCGTAGCCATCCGCGAAGAGTTCGGTCAGCGCCGGCACCGGGAGTGGAAACGGTGGACCTTCGTCGCCCGGCTCGAGGTCCGGGTTGATGTACCACACGCCGACGAGCAGGCCGCCGGGTTTCAGCAGGAGATCGATGCCGCGCCGGTAGTCCGGGCGGAGGGCCGGGGGCAGAGCACTCATGCACGTGTGCTCCAGGACCACGTCAAAGGCGCCGTGCAGAGCGGCCGGGGGATCGAAGAGATTTCCGAGCACGAAACGGTCGGCGAGCCGGGGATAAAGGGTACGGGCTTCCGCGAGACCGGTGGGCGCAATGTCCAGGCCGGTGGCGTCGAATCCCAGTTCGGCGGCGAGGGCGACTTCGTGACCCCGACCGCAGCCCGGCACGAGGGCGCGCCCGCTGGTCGGATTGCGTTCCAGGTAATGGCGCAGGGGCGGCGACGGCGCTCCGCGATCCCAGAAAACCTCACCGTTCCGATAGGCGGCGTCCCAATCGATGCTCATCGAGGCATTTTTGATTTTGGATTCTCGATTTTCGATTTTAAACCGTGGTGGCGGGCGAATTTCGCACCTGTCGGGGCTGGGCCGCCGGGTGCGGCCATCGAAAAGGCGAGGGGCCGGAAGCGAATTCGCCCGAAAGGGGGATTGTTCATTTCGCGAAGTGGCGGGTGATTCGGACTTAATAAGACGCGGCCGGATGGAAAATCCGTTGACCAATTTGACGAGGCGTTCGAGATGAGGCCCTTCCTACCGCTTACCGATTGTCCCATGCCGATTGACGTCTGCTCCCGCCTCGACGCCGCGACCGCCCAAGGGCCCGCGCGTCCCGCCCCGGCACTTCGCGCATGAGCGACAAGATTCGCCACGAGTGCGGCGTCGCGATGGTGCGGTTGCTGAAGCCGCTCTCCTATTATCAGGAAAAGTACGGATCGCCGTTGTGGGGGTTCACGAAGCTTTTCCTCCTGATGGAAAAACAGCACAACCGTGGCCAGGACGGCGCGGGCGTGGCCTGTGTGAAGCTCGATATGGCGGCTGGCCAGCCGTTCATGTTCCGCGAGCGGAATGTGAAGTCCAACCCGCTTGACCGGATCGTCCGGAGCCTGCTCGGCCAGTACAACGACCACGTCGACGCCGGGGTCATCCACCCGGAATTCGCGGACACCGTAAAGAAGCACTTCGACTTCGGCGGAGAGCTGCTGATGGGCCACCTGCGTTACGGCACGAGTGGCGGCTACAACACCTCGTCCTGCCACCCGTATTTCCGGCGCAGTCCGTGGCCGACGCGGAATCTCGCGCTCTGCGGCAATTTCAACCTCACAAACACCGAGGAGCTCAACCGCTCGCTCATTGCGATGGGCCAGCATCCGATCTTCGAGACGGATACCCAGGCCATCCTCGAGAAGATCGGATTCTTCCTCGATGAGGAGCACGAGGACATCTACCGCTTCCTCCGCAAGCGCGACGTGACGGGCGAGGAGCTGTCGAAGCAAATCAGCGAGGATCTCGATGTCGGCCGCGTCATCACCCGCGCCTCACAGAAGTGGGATGGCGGTTACACGCTGGCCGGACTGATCGGAAACGGCGACGCGTTCGTCGCCCGCGATCCCTCGGGCATCCGGCCGTGTTTCTGGTTCCAAAACGACGAGGTCGTGGCCTTCGCCTCCGAGCGTGCGCCGCTCATGACCGTGTTCGATCTCGCCGTCGATCAGGTGAAGGAGGTCGACCCCGGGCACGTTGTGGTGATCAAGCGCCGTGGCACCGTGACCTCGTTGCCGTTCACCGCGCCCCTGCCGCGCAGTTCGTGCTCCTTCGAGCGCATCTATTTTTCCCGCGGCAACGATGTCGACATCTATCGCGAGCGGCAGGCCCTCGGCGGCAACCTTGCGGAGCAGGTGCTCCAGTCGATCAAGTACGACTGGGGTAACACGGTGTTCAGTTTTATTCCCAACACCGCGGAAACGGCCTTTTACGGTTTGATGTCGGCCCTGCGCACCCGCCGCCGCGACGAGGTGAAGTCAGCGATTCTCGAGGCGAGCAGCCAGGGCAAGCTGACCGAGGCGCTGCTCGACGATCTCATTCTCCGCAACTGGCCCCGCGGCGAGAAGGTCGTGAGCAAGGACATCAAGCTCCGCACTTTTATCGGACAGGAGAACCTGCGGAACCAACTCGCCAGTCACGTCTACGACATTACCTACGGTTCGGTCCGGCCCGATCAGGACAATCTCGTGGTGGTCGACGACTCCATCGTCCGGGGCACGACGCTGCGTCGATCGATTCTGCGGATCCTCGCGCGGCTCAAGCCGAAGAAGATCGTCATCGTCTCGACGGCCCCGCAGATCCGCTATCCCGACTGCTACGGGATCGACATGTCGGTACTGGGTAAATTCATCGCGTTCGATGCGGCCGTTTCCCTGCTGCGTGAGCGCGGCCAGGAGCAGTTGCTCGACGATGTTTACGAACTCTGCGTCGACGAAGTGAAGCGGGGTGGCGTGGTGAATCACGTTCGCCGCATCTATGAGCCGTTCACGCCGGCGGAGATTTCGAAGAAGATCGTCGAGCTGGTCCGGCCGAATAACCTCGAGTGGACCGGCGAGGTGGAAGTCATCTTCCAGACGGTCGAGAACCTCCATGCCGCGGTACCGCAGCATCGGGGTGACTGGTACTTCACGGGGAAGTATCCGACGCCGGGCGGCTACCGCGTCGTGAACCAGGCCTTCGTGAATTTCCACGAAAAGCAGGACGGTCGGGCGTACTGACCACCGCTGACACAGAAGGGGAGTTGGTGGCTCCAGAGCCCGGATTTTGTGAACCACTAATTGGCGCTAATGGGCGCTAATTCAGAGGAGGAGCTCCTCCCGATCCCTGGCCCGGGTTAGTGTCTGGTTAGTGTGAGTTAGTGGTTCCCAAGCCCGGATTGGTTTAACCACGATGGTCCGAATTAGTGACCAATTAGCGTCAATTAGTGGTTCAAAACTCTGGTGGATTGAATCCCTCCGCGTCGCCCCGCGGACGCTACTTTAGCGGTGACTGATTAGCGTGTTGGCAGCGGGCGGGAGTCCGTCCTCACTCGTCGCGCACTCATGTCACTTTCCTACGAAAAATCCGGCGTCCGGTACGACGAACTCGATGCGTTCAAGCGCGCCTGCCAGAAGGCGGCGCGCACGACGTCCGGGCTGCTCCAGTCGCATGGTTACGCCGAGCCGGCGACGACCCGGGGCGAAAGCGCCTACCTGATTGAGGGTGCCGATCACTTCCTCGCGCACGTCGAGGAAGGGCTCGGAACGAAGAATCTGGTCGCGGACGCAGTCTACGCGGCGACGGGCAAGCTGTTCTATCGCGAAATCGCGATCGATACCGTGGCCACGATCGTGAACGACCTCATCACCTGCGGCGCGCTGCCAATCTCCGTCGCGATGCATGCGGCGGTCGGCGACTCGGCCTGGTTCGGCGATGCGAAACGGGCGGAGGCGCTGGTGGACGGTTTTGCCGAGGGCTGCCGGCAGGCGGGCGCGGTCTGGGGTGGGGGCGAAACGCCGACGCTTGGCGGCGTCGTCGAGCCGAAGGCGATTGTCCTCGCCGGATCGGCGATCGGTAAAATCGAGCCGAAGGCGCTGCGAATTGTCGGCGACGTTCGCGAAGGCGATCAGATCCTCTTCTTCGCTTCGTCGGGTGTGCAGACCAATGGACTCTCCCTGTGCCGGCGGCTCGCCACACAACTGCCCAAGGGCTACGAGACGCCGATCGGGCGCGGGGACAGACGGACGTTTGGCGACGCGTTGCTCGCTCCTTCAGTGATCTACGTGGCGTTCGTTCGCGAGTGTCAGCGGCAGGGGCTGAAACTGAATTATGTGGCCCACGTGACTGGCCATGGTTGGCGCAAGTTGCTGCGGCTCGAGGAGCCATTCGTGTACGAGATCACGGCACCGCGGCCGGCGCCGGCGTTGTTCGAATTCATGATCGAGCAGGGACCGATCGAGCGACGCGAGGCGTACGCCACTTTCAACATGGGGGTGGGTTTCGCGGCCTTCGTGGCGCCGGAGTTCGTCGAGGCGGCACTCGCGATTGCGAAAGCGACCGGTTACGACGCCTGGCTCGCCGGCCGCGTGAAGAAGGAAGGCTCGCGAAAAGCCGTCGTGGTGCCGTCGTTTGGACTCACCTTCGAGGGCGATACGTTGCAAGTGCGGTAGGCTCGCGCTTCCCGCGGCAGCAGGAGAACCATAGCCCAAGTCGTCGGGCGCGCACGAGGCGCGCACCTACAACTTCGGCTTCAGTCGTAGGGGCGGGGCTCGTCCACGCCCAGCGCCGTCGGTCCCGCCAAACCTTGCACGTCACGTATTGCCTGGATTCCGAAGCTAATCGGATTGGCGTGGCCCTGTCCGTGAGGACAGGGCCTTCGTGATCGCTTCGCCTAAAGCCGTCCCGCTGCTCACGCGGCGGGCTACGAAGCCAACTTCGGAATCCACGTATTGCGTGACGTACAAGGTTTGGCGGCAGCGCGCCGCTAAGGGCGGTTGAGCACCCAGATCGCGGCGTTGAGCGCGGTCGCGAAGCTCACCCATGCGACGTAGGCTGACCACATCGCCCCCGCGGCGCGGTCGATCCGCCAGAAGCGTCGCAGCAAGACGACGAGCACCAGCCAAAGCAGGAGAATGTCGAACAGCGCCCAGGCGGGGCGATGGAGCCCGAAGAACAGGACGGACCAGAGCGCGTTCAGCGCGAGCTGTCCGCCATAGAGCCGGACGAGGGACGCGGCTTCAGCGCGATTCACGAGGCGCCAGCAGCGCCACGCGCCGACCGCCATGGCGATGTAGAGCACGGTCCAGACGGGCCCGAAAACCCACGACGGCGGATTCCACGCCGGCTTGGCGAGCGTCGGGTACCACGTGGTGACGCTGCGAAAGGTCGCGGCCGAACCGATCGCGGCCGCCGCAAAGGTTACGACCAGAAACGCGGCGAGTGCACCGTAGCGGCGGGACGAGGGAAGGGCGGATGCGGATAACGTCACGACGCCATGTAAGCATCAATGCGCCATGCCGCAACCCACCGCCGCGGCTGGCGCCTCGGAAAACCGACTCAGGACTTCTTCGCAGTCGGGGCCGGGGCGAGCGCGGTCTGCAGGCTCGCGAGCCGCCAGCCGGTCGCTTCACGGCGCCACACGGACTGGAAGAACAGATTCAGGTCCGTCATCTTGCCATCGACGCCCTTGCGCTGGTCGATGCGGCCGTTGAGCACGACGACGTCGGGAGTCACGGAATGACCATGGATGCCGCTCGTGATGAAGCGTTCGTAGCGGAGTCCATTCACGAACGTGTCGATGTGGTCCTTCTTCGATTCCACCTTGCCGCTGCTATGCGTGTAGCGGCAGTCGTCGGCCATCAACGCATCTAGAGCCTTCAGATCGGCGGAGAGAATCGCGACGCCACGGGCCTTTTCGGCGGCGATGACCGCCGAGATGTCGGCTTTGTCGTCCTTGGCGAAGAGCGGGGCGATCAGCAGGGCAGACAGCAAAGCAGCGAGACGGAGGAAGCGGGAACGGTTCATGGATTCAGGGGTTGGGGTAGCGAAACGAATTTGTTCGGCGGCCGGGAAGCTAGGTGGGCCGGCAGCGACAATCAAGGAGCTCAGAGCGCCTTGATCACCGCGTCGGCCATCGCCTTTGTGCCGACGGAGGACCCGCCGAAGGCGATGTCGGCCGTGCGCGTGCCGGAGGTCACGACCTGCTTCACCGCGGCCTCGATGCGCGCGGCGATTTTCTCCAGGCCGAAGCTGTAGCGGAGCATGAGGGCGGCCGAGAGAATCTGGGCGCACGGATTCGCGAGGCCCTTCCCGGCGATGTCGGGAGCGGTGCCGCCGGCCGGCTCGTAGAGGCCGAAAGGAAGTCCGAGCGAGTTTTTCCCGGCACCGAGCGACGCGGAGGAAAGCATGCCGAGGGATCCGCAGATGACGGCCATCTCGTCGGAGAGGATGTCGCCGAACATGTTTTCGGTGACGAACACGTCGAACTGGTTCGGGTTGCGCGCGAGCTGCATCGCCGCGTTGTCGACGTACATGTGGGACAACTCGAGGTCCGGGGCGTGCTGGGCGACGTAGGCCGTGACCGTCTTGCGCCAGAGGACGGAAGTCTCGAGCACGTTGGCCTTGTCGATCGAGCAGAGCCGCTTCTTCCGGCCGCGCGCCGCCGTGATCGCCGTCGCGGTGATGCGTTCAATCTCGCTCTTCCGGTACACCATCGTGTCGACGGCCTGGATGTCACCGTCGGGCAGCGTGGTCGTTTCCTTCGGCTTGCCGAAATAAACGCCGCCGGTCAGCTCGCGGATGCAGAGGATGTCGATGCCGTCCGGAATGCGCTCCGTCTTGAGCGGGGACGCGTCGGTGAGTTCGCGGTAGAGGAGACCGGGACGGATGTTGGCGAACAGCGTGAAGTGCTTGCGCAGCGGCAGGAGCGCGGCGCGCTCGGGCTGCTCGTGGGGTGGAAGTTTCTCCCACTTCGGTCCGCCGACGGAACCGAAGAGGATCGCATCGGATTGCTCGCAGAGCCGGACGGTCGAGTCCGGCAGGGCCTTGCCGTGATTGTCGATGCCCGCGCCACCGACATCGGCCTTCGTGTAGGCGAGCGTGAGATTCTCCTGCTTCGCCACGTGCTCCAGCACGCGGAGCGCCTCGGTCATGACCTCGGGCCCGATATAGTCTCCAGCGAGAACGGCGAACTTCAGTGTTGGCATGGGAAAAGAGGCAGAGTGCCAAGCGGCGAGGGCGAGAGGCAAGCCGGGGTTTGAGGAATGGCGAATGGCGATTGCCGAATGGGAGGCTCTCGACCGAATCCTGCCCATCCTGTCATCCTGTCCAAAACCCCCGGTCTTCCTGTCACCCGGTCGGAGCCGAATACAGTTCGCCGTTGCGCGAGGGCGAAAAGCCCGTGGATTGGCCCGGTGAACCTGTATGTGCTGCCGGCGGGACCGATTCAGACCAACGCCTACCTGCTGCTCGCTCCCGAGCGGGGCGAGGCCGTCCTGATCGATGCACCCGGTGGAATACTCGCGAAGATTGATCCGATCCTGAAAAAAGAGAAATGCCGTCTGACTGAAGTCTGGCTGACGCATGGACACTGGGATCACACGCAGGGCGGTGCCGAGGTCGTCGCCGCGACCGCCGCCAAGGTGCGCGCGCACGCCGATGATCGCGTGCTGATCGAGACTCCCGAGATCATGGAGCGCTTCATGGGCGAGCGCATGAACCTGCGCGCCATTCACGTCGATTACTGGATCAAGCAAGGCGATCAGTTGAGTGCGCTCGGCACCACGGTCGAGGTCCGCCACGTTCCGGGCCACTGTCCGGGTAATGTCCTGTTCTACTTTGCCCAACGCGGTGAGGCCTTCGTCGGCGATGCCCTGTTCAACGGCAGCATCGGGCGGACGGATTTGCCGGGCGGCAACTTCGAGCAGCTCGCGGCGGCGATTCGCACGCAGATTTACACGCTGCCGGACGAGACCGTCGTGTATCCGGGCCATGGAACCAAGACGTCCGTCGGCACCGAGAAGATCAGCAACCCCTATGTGACCGCCTGAACTCGCGACCGGGTCGCGGGTGTGCTCTGGTATCGCCACGATCATTTTCCCCCGTTGAGATTCCGCCTGCGAAAACGATGACCACGAACGCCGAACACGAGCCCTTCATGCGCCGGGCCCTTGAGCTGGCGCAGGCAGGCTGGGGCCTGACGCATCCGAACCCGATGGTGGGCGCGCTGATCGTCGAGGACGGCCAGATCGTCGGCGAAGGGACGCATGCCCAGGACGGCGGGCCGCATGCCGAGCGGCTGGCGCTGCTCGCCCGCGGCAAGACCCCGCGGCCCGGGGCGACGCTTTACGTGACGCTCGAGCCGTGTTCGAGCCATGGCCGGACAGGGGCCTGCACCGACGCCATCATTGCCTCGGGCATCAAGCGCGTCGTGGTGGGTGCAACTGATCCGGACCCGCGCCACTGCGGCAACGGTTATGCGGTGCTCCGCGCGGCCGGCGTCGACGTCATCACCGGTGTGCTCGAGCGCGAGTGCACCGATCTGAATCTCATCTTCAACCACTGGGTGAAAACGGGTGGTCCGCTGATCGCGGCGAAGGCCGCGGCGACGCTCGACGGCAAAATTGCGTGTCGCACCGGGGAGTCGCGCTGGATCACCAACGAGCAATCGCGGGCCGACGTGCACCGGTGGCGCCGGCTGTTTCCGAGCATCGCGGTGGGTGCGATGACCATCCTGAAGGACAATCCGCGGCTGACGGCCCGGCGCCCGGGCGAGCCCGAGTGGTGCCCCCGCCGCTTCGTGTTCGACGGCTTGCTGCGCACGGTGGTCGACAAGGGCCTGCCCGCGGTTTTCTCGGACGAGTTTCGCGAACAGACGATCGTGGTCACGACGCCACACGGCGGTCTCGGCTATGTACGCAAGCTGCGCGACATGGGCATTCAGGTGTGGAAATTCGAATCGCCGACGCAGCGCGTGTCCTTCGCCGACTTCCGCCAGAAGTGTGCCCAGGAGAAAATCACCGGGGTGTTCGTCGAAGGCGGCGCCCATCTCGTCAGCGAGCTCATCCGGGCCCGCCAGCTCGACTACTTGTTCGCCTATCACGCGCCGGTGCTTTTCGCCGACGACAAGGCCAAGACGATCTTCAGCGGACTGCGGCCCGAACGACTCGAGCACGCGGTGCGGCTCGAGGATGTGAGGCACGAACTCTTCGGCGGCGACGTGCTGATGCGTGGCCGGGTCGTCTATCCGGAAAAACTGCTGGTGGACGAGACGGTGTTCGGCGTCCGCTAGGTTTTTGCGGTGCAAAAACCTTTGATCCTCCCGCCGGTGGCGGGAGGCTGGGGGGATGAAACTTTTTTTCGCATCGGGCAATCTGCACAAGGCGGCGGAGCTGCAGTCCCTGGCAGATGCGGGATCGGTGCCGGTGCAGATCATTTCGGCGCGCACGGTGGGCGGGATGCCGGCGGTCGAGGAGGACACGGGCACCTTTGTGGGCAACGCCCGCAAGAAGGCCCAGGCGCTGCGGGTCCGGTTGCCGGCGGACGCCTGGGTGCTGGCGGACGACAGCGGCGTGTGCGTCGATGCTCTGGGCGGCGGGCCAGGGGTCGAGTCCGCCTATTTCGCCGGCCCGGAAGGCGATGCGCGCAGGAATCTCGCGAAGCTCGTGACCGTGATGCGCGACGTCCCGGATTCGAACCGCGGAGCGCAATTCCGCTGCGTGCTCCTGGTGCTCGGGCCGGACGACGCCGAGGAGATTTTCGAGGGCATGTGCGCGGGACAGCTCCTGCGCGAGCCGCGGGGCGGGGCGGGCTTCGGCTACGATCCGCTGTTCGTGCCGGCCGGCTACAGCGAGACGTATGCGGAGCTCGGTGACGCGGTGAAGAACCGGATCAGTCATCGGGCGCACGCCTGGGCCCGGCTGGCGGAGTGGATTCGCCGCGGCAGAGCCTGACGCAAGACCTGGCGCCGGAGCTGGCGTAGCCCGCTGCGTGAGCAGCGGGACGACGTTAAGCGAAGCAGTTGAGAAGTCCCTGCCCTCACGGGCAGGGCCACGCCGAGCCTCCGAAACCCGGGACCGGGAGTTCGTCGGCTGGGGCCGCGATTAGCCAATGCCGCCCGAATCGCGGCGGCCTTCCTGGGCGTAGATGACCGCGGCCTCGGCGCGGCGGGAAACATGCAGCTTCTCGAACACCGTGCTGAGATAATTCTTCACCGTCTTCTCGCTGAGGTTGAGCTTCACGCCGACTTCCTTGTTGGTGCAGCCCTCGGCGATGAGCGCAAGCACGCGGCGTTCCTGCGGCGAGAGCGTCCCCAACGCGTCGCGACCGGTGCCGCCGGCCTTGACGATCTGCATCACCCGGGCGGTCACGGCGGGATCGAGAATGGATTTGCCGGCGGCGACATCGCGGATCGCCTGAATGAGTCCGCGGCCGTCGATCTCCTTCAACAGATAGCCGTGGGCGCCTGATCGAATGGCCTCATCCACCAGTGCGTCCGAAACGGCGGAGGTCAGGATCAGCACGCGGGTGTCGGGCAGAATCTTCAGGACCTGACGACAGGCCTCGAAGCCGGTTCCGTCCGGCAGGCGCAGATCGAGCAGGAGCACCTCCGGCCGCAGCCGGGTGCAAAGCTCCACGCCGGCGGCGACGGAGCCGGCCTCGCCGACGATTTGAAGGTGAGGATCCGTCTGGAGCAGTGCCTTCAGCCCCATGCGGACCACTTCGCTGTCCTCCACCAGGGCAACCTTGATCCGGGACTTGGCGGGGACGGTGGTCATGAGGCAGCAGGCTTCAGAATCGGGAGGGTCGCAAGCACACGGGAACCCTCGGTGCGGGCGCTCGTGACGTGCAAGGTCGCCCCGAGTTGGAGGGCACGCGCCTCCATGTTCGGCAGTCCCTGGCCTCCCTCGCGGCGGAACGTGGGATCGAAGCCCACGCCGTTGTCCTGCACGAGCAGGCAGACTTTGTCCGCGTCGTGTTCGAGGCGGAGCTTGATGCGTGAGGCGCGGCCGTGGCGCAGGGCGTTGCTCACGGCCTCCCGGGCGATCTGAAGTGTCTGGAGGCTTTGCTCCGGCGTCAGCAGGCTGGCAGCATCACCGTCCACCGAGAGCTCGAATTCCGTCGCGCCGCCGGCCCGCAATTCCTCGAGCAGCGCGCCCAGCGCGTGGGCGAAGCCGTCGCGGCGCAGGTTCTCGGGGGCGAGCCCGGTAATGTAGTCGCGCACATCGCGGATCGTCGCATTGAGCCCGGCACGGGTCGATTCGAGCCGCCGTTCCGCCTCCTGCGGATCGCTCGTAACGAGCGGCCGCACGGACTCGATCGTCAGGCCGACCGCGTAGAGTGACTGGATGATGCCGTCGTGAAGATCCCGACCGAGCCGGATCCGTTCGTCGAGTGACTGGGTCAACAACTGCTGCTTCAACTGCGCGTCTTCCTCTGCGCGGCGGCGGACGTCGCGCTCCCGGTTGAGTTCCTCGCCCTGCGCCATCGAACTGCGGGCGAGGGTGGTGAGCGCCTTCATCTCGGAAGGCGCGCTGGCAAACGGCTGGCGGGTCTCGGTCCGCCAACCGGGCCTTGGCGCGAGGCTGAAGGTCAGCATCACGGTGAGGGCAAAGGCGGCAACGGCGAGGCCCAGAGCGGTCTTCTGGGTGACCGCGACGATTCGGGTGCGCGTGGTGGCTTTTCCGCCTTCGCTGTTCGCGGCTTCTACCACGGCCAGGTCCTCGCGCGTCATTCCGGGAGCATGGCGCCGGGCATCCTGCCATGCGGCGCTGGCCAGCAAGGCCACGAGGGCGGCGAGCACGACGAGCAGGCCCATTCCCAGGATGCGTGGCAGGGAGTTCATCCAGATTGTCGCGGTCCACCCTGCCCGACGTGCGGGACACGTCAAAACTTTGCCACGCCGCCGGTACGGTTGACGAATTTTGCACGAGTCCGCGATGGAAGGAGGGTGTCCTCACCCGCCGAGCGGTGACGTTGATCCGCTATGGCGGGTGATGGCACCCGCGCTCCGTGGGGATTCGGGCCGGGCAGTCGGTCGCTCCACTGAGCTGACGCTGTGCTGGATCGATCACGCCAAATCCTTCGACATTTGCGGCGGGGCGCGTTTTCTTGGCCGACCTCGGCATGAAGTCCTTCTACATCACGACCGCCATCGACTATGTGAACAGTGCTCCGCACCTCGGGCATGCCTACGAGAAGGTGCTGACGGACGTCATCGCGCGTTTCCGGCGCCAGATGGGTGACAAGGTCTACTTTCTGACCGGTACGGATGAACACGGCCAGAAGGTGCAGGCGAGTGCCCGCAAGCAGGGCATCGAGGCCCAGGCTTTTGTCGACAAGACGGCGGCGGAATTCCGTTCCCTCTGGGACCGGCTCGGGGTGTCGTACGACGACTTCATCCGGACGACGGAGCCGCGGCACAAGCAAGTCGTGCGGGATCTCCTGCAGAAGCTCTTCGATGCCGGCGAGATTTACCGGGCCGAGTACCGCGGCTTCTACAGCACGCGGCAGGAGCAGTTCCTCCAGGAAAAGGATCGGCTGCCCGACGGCTCCTGGCCGGAGCTCTTCGGCGAGGTCACGGAAATCGTGGAGCCGAATTACTTCTTTCGGCTGAAGAAATATCAGGACTGGCTGATCGATTTCCTGACGAAGAACGAGGACTGGATCTTCCCGAAATACCGCCAGAAGCAGGTGCTCGAGTTCCTGAAGGAGCCGTTAAACGACCTTTGCATCTCCCGGCCGAAGGAACGCCTCGAGTGGGGCATTCCGCTGCCGTTCGATGAAGGTTACGTCACCTACGTCTGGTTCGACGCGCTGCTGAATTATTATTCCGCGGTCGTGGACAAGGGACTCTGGCCGGCCGACTACAATCTCATCGGCAAGGACATTCTCGTTCCTCCGCATGCGGTCTACTGGCCGATCATGCTGCACGCCTGCGGGCTCCCGCCGCCGAAGCATTTGCTGGTGCACGGCTGGTGGCTGCAGAGCGGCGCCAAGATGTCCAAGAGCACCGGCGGCGCCGTCAACCCCCTCGATCTCATCGCGCAGTTTGGCGTCGATGCCTTCCGTTATTTCCTGATCCGCGAGATGAACGTCGGGCAGGACAGCGAGTTCACGATCGAGCAGTTCCTCGTGCGCTACAACAGCGAGCTCGCGAACAATCTCGGCAATCTCGTCAACCGCACGCTCAACATGACCACGCGTTTCGCCGCGGGCGTGCTGCCGGCGGCGGAGGTCGTCGAGGCGCCCGAGCGCGAGTTGCACGAGCTGTGGGCGAAGACGCGGGACGAAGTCATTCCCCTCTGCGAGGGCTTTCAATTTCACACCGGCATCGAGCGCACGATCGCGTTCGTCACGGCGACCAACGCTTACATCGAGAAGCGTGCGCCCTGGAAGCTGGGCAAGTCCGCGACCCCGGAGGATCAGGCGCTGCTGCGGACCGCGCTCGCCACGATGGCGGAGGCATTGCGGCTCGCGGTCGCGTTGCTCCAGCACGTGGTCCCGGGCACGACGGAAAAAATCAATGCCGTGCTCGGCCACCAGCCGGGCCCGGACTGGCGGTCCGAATTGCAGTGGGGCTCAAAGCTCAACGGCTCCAAGGTGGCCGCGGCACTCGTGCTGTTTCCGCGTCCCGCCACGCCCGACAAGCCCGCCTGAGTTTTCGCGTCGGCGCCGTCCATGACCATCCTGCCGCTCCGGCCCGCCGACAACGCCACTCCGGAGGCGCTGGGCGCATTTCTCGGGCAGTGTCGCGAGGCCGCGCGGCGGGACGGACGGGCCAAGCTCGTCAGCATCTCGGTTACGGTCGACGCGCTCGATCCGCTCGCGGTGCTCGAGTCGATCTTTGATCCGGCTGAACCGCATTTCTACGCCGAGCGGCCGTCGATCGAGAGCGCGATCGCGGGCGCCGAGGTGGCGGTGCGGTTCGAGGCCCGCGGTCCCGGCCGGTTCGCGGCGGTGCAGGCCTGGATGGACGACCAGCTCGCGCATGCCATCGCCGTCGGTGATGTCACCGCGCCGTTTGGCGGGCCGCACTTTTTCGCCAGCTTCACGTTTCACGACGACGTCGAGGCCGGGGAGGCGTTTCCCGCGGCCCATGCGTTCGTGCCGCGCTGGCAGGTGGCGCGGGCGGGTCACACGACCACCGCGGTGGCGAATCTGCTCGTGACGCCCGACGCCGATCTGGCGCGGGAGACGGAGCGCGTCTGGCGGGCCCATCGTAAATTCCGCGGCTTTGAATACGCCGACGGTGGGATCTCCGCGGAGGAGGTGCGACCGCCGCCGGTCCAGGCTGCGGCCCACTTCACGACCGCCGAGGCCGGCGACTATCGGGCCGCGGTGGCGCGGGCGCTGGAGCGAATTGAAGCGGGAGAGTTCAGGAAAATCGTACTGGCCCGGGCGCAGGATCTCACGGCCGATCGACCGCTGCATCCGCTGCGGATCCTGAACGGGCTGCGGCAGCGCTTCCCGGACTGTTATGCGTTTTCCTTCACGACGGGGCAGGGGCCGAGTTTCATCGGCGCGAGTCCGGAGCGGCTGGTTCGCGTCCGGCAGGGCACGCTGGAGACCGAAGCCCTCGCCGGTTCCATTGGCCGCGGGGCCGGAGCGAGTGAGGACGCGGCGCTGGCTGGCCGGCTCCTGCGCAGCGAGAAGGATCGTCGCGAACAGCGCGAAGTGCTCGACGACATTGTGGCGCGGCTCGCGCCCCTTGGCATCCAGCCCGAGTTTCCGCCGGAACCTCAGGTCCGTCGCCTGGCGAATGTGCAGCACCTGCACACGCCGGTGCGGGCGACTCTGCCGGCGGGCGTGCGGCCGCTGGACGTGGTGGCGGCGATGCACCCGACTCCCGCGGTGGGCGGCAGTCCGCGGGCCGCCGCGCTGGCCGGAATTCGTGAACTCGAGGGCTTTCCGCGCGGGCTCTATGCCGGCGCCCTCGGCTGGCTGAATGCCCGGGGCGGGGGAGAGTTCTTTGTCGGTATCCGTTCGGCCCGGGTCGAGGGCGCCCGGGCCCGCCTTTACGCCGGAGCCGGCATTCTCGCCGGGTCGACGCCGGAAAAGGAGTTTGCCGAAACCGAGTTGAAGTTTAAGGCCATGCGGGACGCCCTGCTGGCTTCTTCCCCATGAAACCTTTTCGCGCGCTTCCCGGTGTCCTCGTCCTCGCCCTGACGGTGCTCGCCTTCGCCGCGGATGCCCCCGACCCCTCCGAGGGTGCAGTGCGGCCCGCGCACCCACTGAAGTGGGATGAGATGCACCAGACCAAGCCCGCGAAGTACGGCGACGGTGCGGTGGAATTTCATTTTTCGGTCACGAACACGTCCAAGGAAGATTCGGTCAAGATTCTCGAGGTCCGGCCCTCGTGCGGCTGCACGGTTGCGGATCTCCCGAGCACACCCTGGATTCTGCCGCCGGGCGCGAAGGGGTCGTTTCGGGCCACCGTCGATGTCCGTGGCCGGCGCGGTCACTTTTCGAAGACGATGCTCGTGGCGTCCGACGTCGGCGCACAGATCCTCGGATTGAGCGTTGATATCGAGGATCCGCCCGTCCGGAGCCGCTCCGAAAACCTCCAGCTCGCCGCGGCCGATCGGCAGGCGGTCTTTCATGGCACGTGCTACAGCTGCCACGTCGATCCGATCGGCGGCAAGCAGGGCGAGAAACTCTTCAATGCGGCCTGCTCCATCTGCCACGAGGCGAATCCGCGGGCGACGATGGTGCCGGACTTGAACGTGGTCAGGGAGCCGCGGGATGCGGGCTACTGGCGCAAGTGGATCGGCGAGGGCAAGGAGGGCACGCTCATGCCGGCCTTTCACGAGCAGCATGGCGGGCCGCTGTCGAATGCGCAGGTCGAGTCGCTGGTCGAGTTTGGCCTGCGCCATTTCCCGACCGCGCCGGCCGCCGTGAAGTGATCCTTTTTCATGCCCGTTCCCTTCACGATCGATCCGCGCAACACGAATTCCCTCTGGTCCAGTGTCATCGTCGAGACGATGGTCCGGGCCGGCGTGCGGCAGGCCGTCATCTCGCCCGGCTCCCGTTCCACGCCGCTGGCCATCGCTTTCGCCCGCCATCCACGGATCGAGGCGATTCCGGTGCTGGACGAACGCTCCGCGGGGTTCTTCGCCCTCGGGCTCGGCAAACAGCGGCTGCAACCGATCGTGCTCCTCTGCACGAGCGGCACGGCGGCCGCGAATTACTTTCCCGCGATCATCGAGGCGCATGAGTCGGGCGTGCCGCTCATCGTCATGACCGCGGATCGACCGGCGGAGATGCGCGCGTCGGCTTCCGGGCAGACGATCGATCAGCAGAAGCTCTACGGCAGCTATGTTTCGTTTCAGCACGAGTTCGCCGTGCCGGAGCTGAACGCGGGACTCTTCCGCTACCTGCGGCAGATGACGGTGCACGCGGTGAGCCGCGCGGCGACGGCCAACCCGGGTCCCGTTCATCTCAACGTGCCGTTTCGCGATCCGCTGCCGCCGGTGGCCGATGGCGGCGTGGCGGAGCGCTTCTCCGCGACCATCGCGTGGGACACGTTTTTCGCCCGACTCGAGAGCCTCTCGCCGGTCACTCCGCATTCGGTCCATCCGATCCTGACGCCGGAAGTGCACGGCGTGATCGTGATTGGCGCGGCGCAGCCGTGGGACATCGAGGAATTCGTGGAGACCGTCGGCGAGATCGCCCGCCGGCTCGGCTGGCCGGTGCTGGCGGAGGCGCTTTGCCCGGTGCGCAACCATGCGTCGCGCGTGCCGAACGTCGTCTCCACCTACGATCTCATCCTGCGCAACGACACGGCCGCCGAACGACTCAAGCCCGAGGTGGTGCTGTGTCTGGGCGGCTGGCCCACGAGCAAGGTGTTGCGTGAATGGATCACCGAGAGCGATCCCATCATCTGGCTGATCTCCGATCGGCCTGACAACCGTGACGGCCTGCATGGGCGCACTCACACCGTGGCGATGCCGCTGCCGGCGCTGGCCGAATCACTTAGCCGCGCGATTGAGGTCAACGGCTACGAGCGCCTCTGGGCGGAGTATGAGCGGGCGGCCCGCGTCGCGCTCGATACGCGCCTCCAGTTGGAGACCGCGATGTTCGAGCCGAAAGTTTCCTGGCTGCTCGGCCGGAATTTACCCGCCGAGACGACTCTCTTCATTGCGAATTCGATGCCGGCCCGCGACGTGGACTACGTCTGGCCGCCGGGTGATCTCGGAGTGCGTCCGCTCTGCAATCGCGGGGCGAACGGCATCGATGGGACGCTCTCCACGGCGCTCGGCGCGGCGCATGGTGCCGTCCGGCCGGCGGTGCTGCTGACCGGCGATCTGGCGCTGCTGCACGACACGAACGGGTTCCTGCTGCGCTCGAAGTTCAAGGGCGGCCTGACGATCGTGCTGATCAACAATCACGGTGGCGGCATCTTCGAACATCTGCCGGTGTCGCAGTTCGAACCGCCGTTCGAGGACTTCTTCGCCACGCCACAGGAGGCGAACTTCTCGCAGCTGGCGATCGCCTACGGCGTGGAGTACGTCCTCGTCCGCGACTGGGCCGACCTCGAACATCTGATTCATGTGCTGCCGGCCCGTGGCATCCGGCTGCTGGAGATTCGCACGGATCGCAAAAACGACGCCGCGATGCGGAAGCAGCTCTTCGGACAGATCTCGGCGGACCTCGCCTGAACGGCGGAGCCGGGGGCTCGGAGTGGTTGAGCCTGAAGCCAGGAATCGAGCCGCTGACTTCGGGCGCGGCTGAGCGGAGAGCGATTTAATCTGGCTCACGTGGAGGCGCGGAGACGCGGAGTGTCGGGTGCCTTGGCGTTTTGGTGAGTCCGCAAGCTTGCCCGGATTGTTTCAGGGTTTCCTGGTTTCAGGCTCAATAGCTCCGCGGCTCCGCGCCTCCGCGTGACCTGTGTTGGTTTGGACTCAGACTCGGATCGTCCTTGGCTCGGCTTCTGTGCAAATGATCGGGAGCGGATCGAAGCCAGCCAATCTTTTAGACAGGATGGGCAGGATGGGCAGGATTCGAACTAGATCACGCGGAGGCGCGGAGCCGCGGAGAGAGGTCTAGAGCTTCAGAAATGCCGTAGACACTGGGCGTGGACGAGCCCCGCCCCTACGCGCCTCTAATCGCCGCGTCAGAGCTGCAGCGGCAACCCGATCTCGATGATCTGCGACGGGGGAATCTGGAAATAGTCCTTCGCGGGCCGGGCGTTGCGGCTGAGGAAGCTGTAGAGGCTCTTCTGCCACTCCCACATCTTCGCGTTGCCGCCGGTGATGATCATCTCGCGGTTGAAGAAATAGGTGGCGGAACCCGGGTTCACCGGCACGCCGCGGTCTCGCATCATCTCCATCAATGCCGACGCGTCGGGCGATTCCATGTACCCATAGCGTCCGACGGCGCGCCAGATGCCTTCGCCAATTTCGGTCAGCGTGAGTCGCTCTTGATCCGCCACCGTGGGCACGTCCTCGGTCAGGGCACTCAACAGGATGACGGTCTTGTGCAGGCTGCGGTTGGATTTGACGTGATGGAGGAGGGCAATCGGCGTGCCGTTGGCGGAGCCGACCATGAAGACGGCGGCACCACTGACGCGGACGACATGCTTGCTGCGGGCAATGCTGGTGAGCTCGCTCTCCGTGACGTTGTTGCCGTAGACGCGCTTGTAGATCTCGGAGCGCCCCGTCTTCCAAGTGTACATGATCGCGAGCAGGCTCACCGCGATCGCGAGAGGCAGCCAGCCGCCTTCGATGAACTTGTGCAGGTTCGAAATGAAGAATCCCATGTCGAACACGAAGAACGTCGCGCACAACGGCAACGCCTTCCAGCGCGACCACTGCCACCGATTCCGGGCGACCCGGTAAAAGGCGAGCGTGGTGACCGCCATCGTGCCGGTGACGGCGACGCCATAGGCGGTGGTGAGCTTGGCGACCGAGCCAAAGAGGAGCACGACTGCGATGGCCAGAATTGCCAGGGTCCGGTTGACCAATGGCAGGTAAATCTGGCCGACGAGATCCGGGTTGGTGTGCTTGACCTGAAGCCGGGGGAAGTAACCGAGTTGGACGGCCTGCCGCGTGAGCGAGTAGGTGCCGGAAATCAGTGCCTGGCTGGCGACGATCGCGGCGGCGATCGAGAGTGCAATCAGGGCGAGCCGCGGGGCACCTTCCGGCGCGAGGGCGAAGAAAGGGTTGGCGCGCTCCGTCGGGTGGGTGAGGGCGTGGGCGCCCTGGCCAAAGTACGAGAGCGTCAGTCCGGGAAAGGCGGCTAAATACCAGGCGCGGCTGATCGCCTTGCGCCCGAAGTGGCCCATGTCGGCGTAGAGCGCCTCCGCCCCGGTGATGGAGAGAATGACCGCGCCGAGCAAGGCCGTCGCACTGGCGGGGTGTTCGATGAGCAGCCTCAGCCCGTGCATCGGGTTCAGGGCGCGAAGCACCGACAAGTCCTGCCGCAGATGCCAGAGGCCGAGCAAGCCGATGACGGTGAACCACACGACCATCACCGGGCCGAAGAGATTGCCGATCACCTTGGTACCGCGGTGCTGGACCCAGAAGAGCGCTGCGAGGATCACGCAGGCGATCGCCGGCACGTAGGGTCCAAAGCTCGGATTAAAATCCTTCAAACCCTCCGCCGCGCCCAGCACGGAGATGGCGGGGGTGATCACGCCGTCGCCGTAGAGGAGCGCGGCCCCGAACAGAATCAGGAGGGTGAACCAGCGACCGCGGCTCGAGTCCGGGGCACGGTCCGTGTGGCTGAGCGCGAGGAGCGCGAAGATGCCGCCTTCTCCGCGGTTGTCGGCGCGCATGATGAAGGTGAGATACTTGAAACTGACCTCGAAGGTCATCGCCCAGAAAATCAGCGACAGCGCGCCGAGGATGCCCGCGGTCCGATCCACGGGCGGCAGATTGCCGAGGCAGGCGCTCAAGGTGTAGAGCGGGCTCGTGCCGATGTCGCCGAACACCACACCGAGCGCGCCGACACAGAGGGCCGCTTGCGCGCCGGCCTTCACCGGCTGATGGGAGGTGGAACTCATGGACGAAGGTAAAGTCTCGGTGAGGGGTTGGGTGGCTCCAAGCAGTTTCGCCCGAGCCCGGAAATGTGCTTGATCTTGCGGCGCGGCAAAAGGGCGGGACGCAGGGTCGGAAGCCCAATCCGCGGATTTAACCACGAAGGCACAAAGACACGGAGTGCCCGCAGTCCGCCAGTTCGTGCCAGCACACCCCGGTGCTCCGCATCCCCCCGCTCGAGCCGGAGCAATGCAGCCCGCTTCGTGCCTTCGTGTCTTCGTGGTTACACGGCTCGCGAATCCCGGTTCTTTTCGCGGTTGATTCGAATCTGGACAGCCCGGAGCGTGCGCACCGGTGCCGATGTCCAATTCTCCCCTGCAACCCGTCGCCATTCTGCGGACTCCATTCGCGGAGAAATTTGGCGTGCCGCGGCAGAGCGGGCTCGTGCCGGCGGCGGAGGGCCGCGTGGAGTTTCTGCCGGAGTTCACCGCCCCCGAGTTCACCCGCGGGCTGGAGGCCTTCTCGCACGTCTGGCTGATCACGGGCTTCCATGAGAACCCTCCCTGGACCGGCAGCGCCGTTGTGCGGCCGCCCCGTCTCGGCGGCAACGAGCGCGTCGGCGTGTTTGCCTCGCGGTCTCCGAATCGCCCGAACGGCCTCGGACTCTCGCTCGTGCGCCTCGTCGCGATCGAACCCGGTGTCATTCGCGTTGCGGGCATCGACGCCGTCGATGGCACGCCGGTCTACGACGTGAAGCCATACCTCCCCTGGTGCGAGTCGGTGCCGTCAGCATCAGCCGATTGGGCGAATGTCGCGCCGCCGGCCGGCGATCCGGCGAAGGTCGTTCTCTCTCCGGAGCACGCGCACCGGCTCGGCGCCGCCACGGCCGAACTGGTGCGCCAGCTCCTGCGGCTCGATCTCGAGCCGGCGTATCACGATACCACGGCCCGAACCTACGGCATGACGGTTGCGGGCTGGAATGTGCGCTGGCGGCGCGGGCCCGACGCGGCGCTGGAAGTCATCGCGGTCGATCCAGCCTGAGCGGTGGGACGGGCAGCGCCGGCGTCGCTTTTACTTCAGACTTGAACCGAGGGCGGTCGTAATTGGCCAGCCGAGGAGGTAATCGATCGCGAGTGCTTCGTGAGCGGCGATCGTGAGCCAGAATACGAATTGGAAACCGACCTTGCTGGTTTTGTGCCGGTAGCGACCCTGCGCGAGCAATCCGCCGGGCCAGCCGCCGAGCAAGGACAGGAGGTGCAGCGTCGCTTCCGGCGTGCGGTCGTCGCCCGATTGGGCACGCCGCTTGTCCGCGGCATAGGTCAGATAGGTCCCGACCGAGAGGATGGCCCACCACGCCAGCACCAGCCAAAGCCCGGTTCCCAGGCCGCCGCGGTTCAGCGCCAGATTCGGTGCGATCAGCAGCGCCCCGAAAAGTACCCAACGAGATCCACCGATGTGGCCGGGCCCGGACTGACCCGCTCGGCCGGACTGCCCGCTCAAGTGACCGGGCCTTTTTTGGCGGCGAGCAAGAGTTGCCGGGCCTTCGCCGTCTTGATCGCGTAGTCGATGGCACGCTCCAGCAAGTCGGGCTTCACGTCGCCCTTGTTGATAAAGTCCGCCGCGCCGCCGTCCATGGCGGCGAGATCGGTCTCCTCGCGCGTGTCGCCGGTGATGAGAATAATCGGAGTTTCGCACTTCTGGGACTTGGCCTCGCGCAGCAACTGGAGTCCGTCGCCGTCGCCGAGCCGGTAGTCGAGCAAACAAAGCGCGTACTGACCGGTCAGGAGCCGCTGCAGGCCGCCGGCGTAATTCGGCACGTGCTCGACGGTGTAGGGCTGATCGTGAAACGTGGCCACGAGCATCGTAATCAACTGGGCGACCAGCGGATCGTCGTCGATCAAGAGGAGTTTTTGCGGCGAGCTCATGGGAAGGACAGGGGCACGTTGGCAAATCGTACTGGCAGAAGGAAGGCGGAATCGTGGTGCCATGATCCCCCTTGTTTCAGCTCACCCCGCTCGTAGTGTCGCCGGCGATGCCTCGCTTCAAACTACCCCTGATGTGTGCGGTTCTGCCGTTTCTGGCCGGTGCGTCCCTGGCCCAGCCCGCAGACACGGTGATCAATCCCCTCGCCAACAACCCGCAGGCGGCGCTCGAAGGCCGCAAGGTTTTCGAGGTGACCTGCCAGATTTGCCATGGCCCTTCCGGGCAGGGTGATCGCGATCGCGGCGGCTCCGCGCTGAACACGCCCTCGCTGCTCAAGCATGGCAACGGCGACGGGGATCTTTTTCGGGCGATCAAGAACGGCGTGACCGGGACACCCATGCCTTCGTTCGGAGTGCTGACCGATCAGCAGATTTGGGAACTCGTCAGCTATGTCCGCACGCTTCAGGAAGCCGCCGCGCCGTCGTCGAACAACCAGCCGGCGGCTCCCGGGGATTTGGCCGCTGGCGAATCACTGTTTTTTGGCCGCGCGTCCTGTTCCGAATGCCACGAGGTCAACGGCCGCGGCGGCGTCACCGGGCCGGACCTTTCGAATGTGGGCCGGCTCAACGCGGCCACCCTCCGCCAGAAGATTGTGGCCCCGAATGAACCCGCGCCGCGCGATCCCGCCGCCCGGGGCCGGGGCGGCCGCGGTGGCCAGGGGCCGGAAACCGTGGTCGTGAAGGCCCGGGACGGCACCGAGATTCGCGGCGTGCGCCGCAACGAGGACACGTATTCCGTCCAGATCGTCGACGCGAAGGGAACGCTGCACCTGATCGACAAGCTCGGGGTGGCGTCGGTGAAGACCGAGCCACGCTCGCTGATGCCGGCGGATTTTCAGAGCCGGCTGAGCGCGGATGAAATCACCAACCTGGTGGCATTCCTCAGCACGCAGCGGGGACGCGACCCCGCCAAGCTGGCGAAGCAGCCGCTCACGGGCGGCGTCAGCTACGAACGCCTCCTGAAGTCCGACGCCGAGCCGCAGAACTGGCTGATGTACTGGGGCAATTACCAGGCGACGCACTATTCGCCCCTCAAGCAGATCAACACCGCGAATGTGGGCACCTTGAAGGCGGCGTGGAGCTTTCCGATTCTCGGCGGCTCCACGCTCGAGGGCACGCCGCTCGTCGTCGATGGCATCATGTACGCCACCGGCAGCGGCAATCCCACGACGGTTGCAGCCATCGACGCGCGGACCGGACGTCAGCTCTGGCGCTGGACGCGGCAGCAGAAGACGGTGAACCCGTACCAGATCAATCCCTACAGCCGCGGCGTCACGATCCTGGGCAACCGGATTTTCGTGGGCACTCTCGATGCCGTGCTGATCGCGCTCGATGCGCGCACCGGGCAGCAGTTGTGGGAGACTCCCGTCGCCGACACGATGGACGGTCACAATCTCACCAGTCCGCCGCTCGCGGTGAAGGACATGGTCATCACCGGTGTCGCCGGCGGCGAGTACGGCACGCGCGGCTTTGTCGATGCGTACGATGCGGCCACGGGGCAGCGGCGCTGGCGCTTCTACACGATTCCGGCGCCGGGCGAGCCCGGCAACGACACCTGGCTCGGCGACAGTTGGAAGGCGGGCGGCGCGCCCACCTGGCTCCCGGGTTCCTACGATGCCCAGCTCAACACGGTCTATTGGGCCGTGGGCAATCCCGCCGCGCAGATCGATCGCGCCGTGCGGGGCGAGCTCGACAACCTCTACAGCGACTCGGTCGTCGCGCTCGATCCGGACACCGGCAAGGTGAAGTGGCACTTCCAGTTCACCCCGAATGACGGCCACGACTGGGATTCCAACCAGGCGATGGTGCTGGTGGATCGTCCGTGGCGCGGGAAGTCCCGGAAGCTGCTGCTGCACGGCGACCGCAACGCCCACTTCTACGTGCTTGATCGCGAGACCGGCGAATTCCTCTCGGGCACGCCGTTCACGTATCAGAATTGGAACGCGGGCTTCGACGCCAAGGGCCGGCCGCAGCAAATCCCCGGATCGAATTCGAGCCCCGAGGGCAGCTTCCTCGTTTATCCGACGGCGGGTGGCGCGACGAACTGGCAGTCGCCTTCGTACAGTCCGCTGACGGGTTGGTTCTATCTGGCGTACTCCGAGGCCGGTCAGCAATACGTCAGCGAGCCGCAGCCGCTGCAGCGCGGCCAGCAGTACATCGGCCGTGCTTCAGGTCGGACCCCGCCGGCGCGACGTCCCGATCAGCCGGAGCCGAACGCGGGGCTCAAGGCGCTCGATCCCGACACCGGCAAGACGATGTGGGACTTCAAGATCTTCCAGGGCTCGCTCAGCAATGGCGTCCTCGCGACCGGCGGGAATGTGCTCTTCGCCTCGACCCGCGACGGGAACCTCAGCGCGCTGGATGCGAAGACGGGATCGCATCTCTGGCATTTCCAGACCAACGGCGCCAACGGATCTTCGCCGATGAGCTATGCGGTCGACGGCAAACAGTTCGTCGCGCTTGCCGCGGGCAACGTGATCTTCGCGTTCACCTTGTCGGAGTAAGTGCGGCCGAGGGGTGCTGCCCAAACCTGAGCATCACCCCGCGCGGCGGATTGAGAAGTGTGTAGCCAGCAGGGCGTGGACGAGCCTCGCCCCTACACCCATTTATTGAGGTTCGCCCAATGGATTGACTTAGATTGGCGCGCCAATCCTCCCGCTGCTCACGCAGCGGGCCACGACTGAAACGTGGCCCTGCCCGTGAGGGCAGGGATTCGAAACGTGATGTCAGACTGATAGACGAGTATCAATAGTAGGGGCGTGCCTCGTGCGCGCCCGTCATGTCTGTCGGCTAAGCCTCAAATTCAACGGCTGCAGCCGAGGCTTATTCAGGCCCTCGCCGCGCTCAGGTCAGCACGACGGTCTGTCCGATCTGCGACAACGCGAGCCGCTCCGGCTCGCGCGCCAGCGCGGCCTGCGTGCGTTCAATCGGCTCGAGAAAGGGCTCATTGCTCAGGCGAAAAGTCTGGTGGTGGAGCGGGACGAAGTGCACCGCGCCGGCGGCCTGCGCCATGGCCACGGCCTGCTCCGGTGTACAGTGATTCCATATCCAGGGGTTGTAGGCGCCGACGGGCATGAAGGCGGCCTCGAATGGGCCCCAGCGCCGGTGTTCGGCGAAGAGTGGTGTCTCCGCGGTGTCGCCGCCGAAGAGCAGCTTCCGTCCGTCGCGTTCAACGATGAAGCCCGCGTATCCACGCCACGTGTCGCGCCGGATCCGCGCGCCCCAGTGCTTCACCTCGATGGCGCGGACGGTCACCCCGCCGCGTGGGGTTTCGATCACGGCGGATTCGTTCCAGCGCAGTTCGCGCACCGAGGAGTAACGTTTCCGCGGCAGCAGATCGGACGTGGCGTGCGCCATTACCGCGGCGGGCCGGCCCGGAATCGAGGCGAGCGAGGCCGCGTCGAGGTGGTCGAAGTGGGCATGCGTCACGAGCACGAGATCGATGTCCGGCAGATCCATCGGCAGCAGCGCCGGGCTCATGAGTCGCTGCGGCCCGAGCGTGCCAAGGCCGAGGTTTACGCCGATGCGCGGGTAGAGCGTCGGATCGACGAGGATGCGCAGCCCTTTAAAGTTCACGAGGATGCAGGCATGTCCCAGCCACGAGAAGGTCAGATCCCGGTCGATCCAGCGGGTGGGGTCAGGCCGCTGCGGTGCGAGTGGGATGTCCCGGCCGAATTCGCGGATTCGCTCGCGGAAAAAACGCGCATACCACGACGAGGAGAGCGCGGTCCACGCGCCGGCGCCGGCGAGGAGCAAGCCTTGGGCGAGGAACAGGCGGCGGTTGAAAGGGCGTTTCCCGGGCGGCATCGTTCAGGAAGTGGACAGGAATCTTAGATCGAACAAGGCACTTTGGAAAGGATGCAGAGGTGGCGGAATTTGGACAGGATGTCAGGATGGGACAGGATTCGAACCAAGAGGCAGAGTGGGTTCGCGCCGGAGGATACAGGGTTTGTTCATCCTCTCCGAATCCTGCTCCATCCTGCCATCCGGTCCAAAAGGTTTGGATGGAACCCCTGTCCAAACTCAGGATCGGGCGAGCGAGGTTTAGACAGGATGGCAGGATGGGACCGGATGCCAATCAGTGCAGATGGGGTTCGAGCCGAAGCGCGTCCGGTCGTTTGTTCACTGGCTCCGCCAAATCCTGCCCATCCTGTCATCCTGTCCAAAAGGCGTGGATGCAGAGAATCCTGTCCTCACCGGAAATCGTGCGACGCCTGCGCCGGCAGTGCCGTGTCAGTGAGCGCCTCGATCCGCTCCGCCTTCACGTGCGTGACACCGGCGACGTTCTGCAGCCGTCCCGTGATCTTGAGGGAAGGCTCCTGCGTGATGAGGAGCCGGTGTTGCTCGAAAAACGCGGGCATCACCACGGCGTTCGCGATCCCGGTCTCGTCCTCGAGGCTGATGAAAACGAAACCCTTCGCGGTGCCGGGCCGCTGGCGGCAGATGACCGAGCCGGCAATGGTGACGCGTCGTCCATCCGGCACGTCCTTCAGATCGCGCGCCGTCGTCACGTCCGGCATTTGCCCCCGCAGCAGCGCCATCGGATGCGTGCCCGCGGTGAGGTCGAGTCCCTCGAAGTCGGCGCGCAGTCGCTCGGTGAGGCTCATCGGCGCCAGCGGCGAGGCGAAGTCGTCCGCGGTGGCGGTCACGTCCCCGATCTCGGCCGCATAATGCCGGAACAGACTTTCCTGCTCCGACCACGCGGCCTCGACCTGCCAGAGCGCGGCGCGGCGGTGGCCGGCGAGCGCATTGAGCGCGCCGACCGCGGCGAGGTCGCGCCGTTCACCCGCGTTGAAATCGGTCCGGCGCAGAAAATCGTCGAGCGAGGCAAACGGCAGCTCCGTCCGCGCGTCCAGCAGTCGACGGCCGGCGGCCTCCCGCAGGCCTTTGACGTAACGCAGCCCGATCCGGATCGTCTGCGGATCCACGACGGTGCAGTTCCACTCCGACGTGACGACGCAGACCGGCTGGGCCTTGAGCTGGTGCCGGCGGGCGTCCTGCAGGAGCGAGGCGGGCGAGTAGAAGCCCATCGGCTGGTGGTTGAGCAGACTCGCATAGAACTCGGCCGGCCGGTGGACCTTCAGCCAGGTGCTGGCGTAGGCGAGCAGCGCGAAGCTGATCGCGTGCGACTCGGGAAAACCGTACGCGGCGAAGGATCGGGCGGACTGCGTGACGCGGGTGACCACCGCCTCGATCCGGCCTTCGCGACGCAGCGCGGTGGCGAGTTTTGCGAGCGACTCCTCCAGCCGTTGCTGTCCCTTCGTGAAGCCCATCGCGCGCCGCAACTGCTCGGCCTCGGCGCCGTCGAACTTCGCCAGCTTCATCGAGAGCTCGAGCATCTGCTCCTGAAAGAGGATCACCCCCATCGTCCGCTCGAGGATCGGCTTCACCTCCGCCTCCACGCTCGGATGGATGTAGTCGGGTGCCTCGCGTCCGTCACGCCGCCGAATCAGCGGATGCACGAGATCGCCCGTAATCGGACCGGGCCGGATGATCGCGACCTGCATCGCGAGATCGTAGAGGCAGCGTGGCTTGAACCGCGGCAGCGTCGCCATCTGCGCCCGGCTCTCGATCTGGAACACGCCCACCGTGTCGGCAACGCGGATGCGCGCGAACGTCTCGGCGTCCTCCGTGGGAATGTCCTTCAACTGGGTCGGGCCACCGCGCGCGGCGCACAACGCGAGCGAGTCCTGCAGCACGGCCATCATGCCGAGGCCGAGGAAATCGACCTTGATGATGCCGAGGTCCTCGCAGTCGTCCTTGTCCCACTGGCAGACGACGCGGCCGGGCATCGAGGCGGGCTCGAGCGGCATGACGCGATCGAGCTGCCCGGCGCAAATCACCATGCCGCCCGAGTGCTGGCCGAGATGCCGCGGCAGGCCGCGGATTTGGTGATACAGCCCGACCATCGCCGCGGCGCGCGGATGCTGGCCGGGGATGCCCGACAACTTGAGTTGCTCCTGCAGGTCGAGCGTCTGTGGAAAATCGCCGCTGGCGTAGAGGCCCGAGAAACGATCGAGCGCGTCCTCGGCGAAGCCCAGCACCTTGCCGATTTCGCGTACCGTGCTGCGGCCGCGATAGGTGATGACGTTTGCCGTCATGGCGGCACCGCGTGGGGCGTAGCGCCGGTAGATTTCCTGGATCACGGCCTCACGCCGGTCGCCGCTCGGCAGATCGAGATCGATGTCGGGCCAGGAAGGTCGGCCGTTGGCGCCCTTGCGGCCGTCGGTGAGAAAACGATCGAAGAGCAGCCGGTGCTCGATCGGATTTACCGCGGTGATGCCGAGCACGTAGCACACCGCGCTGTTCGCCGCGCTGCCGCGGCCCTGCACGAGTGTGCCCTGCTGGCGCGCCCACCGGCAGATGTCCCACACGATCAAAAAATAGCCCGCGAACCCGAGCCGGTTGATCAACGCGAGTTCGCGCTCGAGTTGGGCGGCGAGGGTGGGTGGCAGAGCGCCGAAGCGTTCGCGCGCCGACTCGAAGGTCCGGGCGTGGAGAAAGCCTTCCATCGTTTCCCCGGCCGGGACGGGAAAATCGGGAAACCGGTAACCGAGATCCTCGAGCGTGAACTCGAGTCGCTCCTCGAGTCGCACCGAGTTCGCCAGCGCCACGGGATAGTCATGGAAGAGTTCAGCCATCTGGCGCGCGGACTTCAGCTGGCGTCCGGAGTTTTCCGCCAGTGCCCGCCCCGCCGCATCGAGCGTGGTGTGGTTCCGCAGGCAGGTGAAGACATCGGCGGTGGCGCGACCCGCGGAGGTCGCCTGGTTCACGCCGCCGGTTGCGAGCAGCGGCAGGCCCGTGGCGGCGGCCAGGTCGGCGAGAAATTTCACCTCGCGCTCCTCGCCGCGGATCCGGTGACGCTGCACCTCGACGTACACGCGGTCCGGGCCGAACACCGCGAGCAGTCGCTGCAGTGACTCGGCGGCCGCCGTGGCTCCGGCCGTGCGCCACGCGTGCCGGAGAGGACCTTCCTCGTCACCGGTCAGCGCGATGAGGCCCCCGGCGTAGCGCGCCAGCTCGGCCCAGGTGGCGAAGCTCGGCCGCTTGCGTTCGCGCGCGGCGTCGGGGAGCGGCGCTGGCCGGCCCAGTTCCGTTTTCGTCCAGCCGGAGCCGGGTTCACGCTCGGTCAGCTTCGCCTCGGTGATAAGCTGGCAGAGATTCTGGTAACCGGTGCGCGTGGCGGCGAGCAGCGGCAGCACGGTGCCGTCCTCGAGGGTGAGCTCCACGCCGACCCGCGCCCGTCCGCCGTGGGCGCGCATCGGCGCGAAGAACCGTGGCGCCCCATACACGCCATCCCGGTCGAGCAGCGCGACGGCTGGCAGTTCCAGTTCGACCGCGCGCCGTGCGAGATCCTCCGGGTTCGAGGCGCCGCGGAGAAAGCTGAACGCGCTCCGGGCATGGAGTTCGACGTAAGTCATCACGCGATCGGTTCGGAATTAACCACCGAGACACCGAGGCGCGGAGAGGAGCAATCCCCATCCGGTTCAACCACGAAGACACCAAGGCACAAAGACTCTGGCTCGTGGCTGCGAGCGTGAGCGAGTGGCAGGGCCTCTCCTTTTGTCATTCTGAGCGCAGCGAGGAATCCACGGGTGCGTGTCCCTCGAAAGCGTGGATTCTTCGCTGCGCTCAGAATGACAAGGCAGGGGCTTCTTTGGCGTTTCACACGGCCTGGCACGCGCGCGGCCACGAGGTATCGCGCATCGCCACCCCCAATCGAGAATCCAAAATCCAAAATCGAAAATTCAATCATACTCTCCCTCCAGAAAGTACGCCTGGTCGTGCCGGAGCAGCCGGTAGAGCCCGCCCGCGGCCAGGGCGATGTCCCATTCGACCCGGCTCCACGTGTGATCCGCCTGCCACCAACCGCCGCTGCTGTGCCAGGGTCGGCTCTGAAAAACGATTTCGCCGCGGGTGTGCGTGGTCCACAGATACGTCGGGCGTTCGCCGGTGAACTCGAGTTGCGCGGGCAGCGGGGGACGAAACCGTCGCAGCGGCGCGCCGAGCGGCGGATGCAACGCCGGCGGTGCCGGCGGCGGAATGATGGGCGCGGGCGGAATGAAGTGCACCGCATCCGGCCGATGCGTGTCCTCGAGTTCCGGCGTGCCGAGATGATCCGCGCCCACGAGCGCCGCGAGCCGGGCCAGGGTCTCGGCGAAACCATGCGGATCGCGGAGCCCGGTTTCGAAGAGCCCCGGCTGGCGGACGAGTGGGCGGGTGGGAACGATCCGCAGATCGAGGCCGACGATGCTCGTCTCGGTCCGCAGCGACTCGAGCCGCGTGTGCAGGGCGCGAAACAGGATCTCGGGATCCGCCGTGGGTTCGGGCAGTCGGAAGTGGTGGGCGGCGGCGGTCTCGTCCTCGAGGCGGAGCGTGAGTTCGATTTCGGCGGCGACGTGCTGGGCCGCCTGTAACTCAAGACTCAGTCGATCGAGAAACCGGCGCAGGATGAACAACAGCGGCTCGAGCGTCTCGATCTCCTGTTCAAAGGTCAGGCTGGCCGTGAACATCTGCGGCCGGACCACCGGATGGAGCGGGCGCGGGGCTCCGCCGCTGGCGCGATTCCAGACGGCGAGCCCGGTGGCGCCGAAGCGGCGGACAATTTCGTCGCGGGGCAACGCCGTGAGATCTCCGAGCGTGCGCAACCCCCAGCGGGCGAAGACCGCGCCAAGTTCGTCGCCGGGATCCGCCGTGGCGAGCGGCAGAGGTGCGAGGAAGGAGGTGGTGTCCGTGACCGCGAGCACGTCAGTGGTGGCGCGGGCGGCGTAGAGCGCGAGCAGCGGGGTGGCGGCGATGCCGGCGGTCGCGGGCAATCCGAGGCGGGAGAGTTCCGCGATGGTGGCGTGCGCGGCGGCGGGAAGCTTCGTCGGCGCCCAACCGCGGACATCGAGCGTGCAGATGCCGGGCGCGGTGTCCTCGATCGTCGGCGCGAGCGTGAACGCCACGGCGAGCAGGGCGGCGCGTGCCTCGCCTTCGGCCGCCGAATGCGGCGAGCGCAACCGCAGCGTCGGGCAGCGCGCCACCGCCTGCGGGGCGGTCATGCCGGGTTCCACGCCGGCCGCGCGGGCGGCGGCGTTCGCGGCGAGCACGACGGACTTGCGGCCTGTCGCCGTGAACAAGGCGGCCGGCAGCACGGCGGGGGCGGACTCCGTGCGCAGCACGGCGTGGAGCGCGAAGTCGGCGAGATGGAGGACGGTGAACACGGACGGTGCGGCCGCGCGCCGCGAGGTTTCCCCATGGAAACGGCGATGCGCCGACGGCGGCGGAGGAGGACCTGCAGTTCGAAGACGGGGCGAAGCCCGTGGCGGAAAATCAGCCAGCGGCGCTGAGCCGCTGGCGCTGGAGCACGGGCGCGAGATCGGCGGCGAGGATGGGGCGCGCGAGGTCGAACGAGGCCGGGACGTGGGAGGTGGAGAGATTGAAACGGAGTTGCGCACTCGGCACGCAGGGCCGGGGCGTTTCGACGAGGAGCGCGAGGTCGGCGGGTTCGACCGCGCGTTGGAGCCGGTACCATTGCGGACCGGGAATGCGGCGCAGCTCGGCTTCGGGCGCGCGGCGGAGATCGAGCACGACGAGTCCGAGGTTGGCGTCGCGGGCCAGCACGTCCGCGGCCTGGAGGGCGAGGGCGGTGCTGGCGCAGCGGACCCACAGCAGGTGGGCAAGCGAATCGACCGGGCAGGAACCGGGATCGAAACTGTCGCTACTGTCGATCAGCGCGACGCGCAGCCGATCGCGCCGCGTGCTGGCGAGCAACTGCTGGAGGAAAAGATGGCCGCCGCAGCTTGGGACGGAGCAGACAAGCTCGGTGATCGCGCCGAGAGGAAGCCCGCCGGTGACGTCATCGACCGCGGGAATGCCCGAGGCCAGCACGCGCCGCGCGCCGCGGGGCGCGGCCGGAAAGCGTTCGGCGAGCAGATGCCGAAGCGCCGCCAATTTCTCGGGCGCAGCCACCATGACGAAACGCGGGAAGGGAAGGCACGCGGGCGAATCAGCCCTCGAAGCCGGAGCGGCCCGTGAAGGCCTCACGCAACGGGGTCCACAGGCGGAAAAAGGAATGACGACGGAAGACCTGCACCACACCCGTGGCATGCAGATCGAGAAGCGTGAGACGGAGGGTGCGACGACGGGAAGTCATGGGAATTTTGGATTTTGGATTCTTGATTTTCGATTTCGGAGGCCAGGCTGATGCGCAGTCCACTTGGGTCCTTTAGGTCCCTCAGGTCCCTTTGGTCCCTAAAAACCGCAGCCGGCTACCACTCAAACTCAGGCATGCGTCCGCAGCAGCCCGACCATCACGCCTTGGATGAAAAGTTCAGTGGCGGGAACGAGATCGGGATAACGGGGATTCTCGGCCCGCAGAAACGGGCGGCCGCGCTGGACGAGGTAGCGCTTGAGCGTGGATTCGCCGTCGATCAACGCGGCGACGATATCCTGCTCGCGGGCTTCGCGGGGCGTGAGGAAAACGATGTCACCGTCGAGAATGCTGGCGTTGACCATCGAGTCGCCGCGGACGCGCAGGGCGAAGAGCTTGGCGTTGGGCCGGACGCCGAGGGAAATGGTGTCGACCGAGACGTAGCTGTCGGGCTCCTGTTCGGCCGCGGTGGGCAGGCCGGCCGGAATGGTGCCGTAGAGCGGGATTTCGGCGAGGGCGCCGCGGCGTGGGTGGGATTGCGGGAGCAGCCCACGCGCCTTGCCATCAAGCCGGCGCAGCGCGCCTTTCTGGGTGAGGGCGTCGACGTGACGCTTGATGCCGAAGGGACTCGCGAGCCCGAAATGGGCCTGGATCTCGCGGAGCGAAGGAGACACGCCATGCTCGCGGTGATGGCCGTGGATAAAATCGAGGACCTGCTGCTGCCGTTCGGTGAGTGGTTCGCTCATAGTGTTCAGGCGAACACTTTATTTTGAAAAGGCAACTCCGCCGTGTGCGAAAACTGCAAGTCGCGCTGCACGTGAAACGTAGTCCGCACATTCGAACCAGATGGAGCCTGAAGCCAGGAAACCAGGAACGAGCCTGCCGATTGAACAGGAAGATCGGGAAGGGCGGAGAGGCCGGGAGCGGTCGAATCGATTCCTTCCCAACTCCCCGATCTCCCTGTTCAAAGTCAGCGGGGAAATGCGCGATTCGCCAATCCGTGGTGCGAGGGGGTTGAATCCGATTACTGCCTTCCTGGATTCAGGCTCAAACGGTTTGAAGCACCGCGATTTTGTGCAAACCCATGCACGGAAATGCTCGCCAAAGGTTTTCGGATTTGGCTCAACCAAAGCCGTTCTGCGTTAAAAAAATCCTCAACCCCGAAAGATCGTCATGGCGCACGTCGTTACCAGCAAATGCCTCGGCTGCAAATTCACGGACTGCGTGGAGGTTTGCCCCGTCGCTTGTTTCTACGAATTGGACAACCAGGTCGTCATCCATCCCGACGACTGCATTGACTGCACCGCGTGCGTCGATGTGTGCCCGGTCCAGGCGATTTACGCCGAGGCCAATCTGCCCGGCGAGTTCCAGGCTGACACCGAGTTCAACGCCACGAAGTCCCGCGAAGTGAAGGACTCCGGCGCCGCGGCCATCACCGCCAAGAAGGACGCCCTGCCCACCGCCGAGGCCCGCAAGAAGGAACTGGGTTACTGATTTTTCCGGTGGCTGCCTTCGGGTGGCGCCGAAAAGAAAGGCCGCGGCGATACCCCCGTCGCGGCTTTTTTGTGTCCTCACCAGACGTGGCTCGAACGTTGTTGTGGCCGCGAGCGTGAGCGAGTGGGGCTGTAGCCCGCTGCGTGAGCAGCGGGATGACTTAAAGCGAACGAGAGAGAAGTCCCTGCCCTCACGGGCAGGGCTACGCCGAGCGAAAGAAGCGCCGCGGAATCGCCTCAGCGCTTCGTTTCCGTGAACTCCACGTACTCGGTCGAGCCCACGTGGACCTTGTGGAGCGTCAACTCGTAGCGGCCGCCGTCCCACGTGGTCGTGACGCGATGCGTCGTGCGCTCGAAGGCGACCTTGTCGGGCGCGGGTCCATCGCGGAACAGTTCCTCCGGCACGCGACCAATCATCGTGGCGGCGGGCTTGATGCCTTGCAGCCGGCAGACGAGCAGCGCGACATCGATGTTACCCGTCGGCACTTCGCTCTTGAAGGCCGTCTTGAAGTCCGGCCCCGAGGCCATCAACCGCACGTTGACGTCGAACGGACTGGAACTCCCGTGGCCGGCCACGCCGCCCGAGGTGGTCATCCCGGGATAGCCGAATTTGTTCTTCGCGGCCGACCAATTCACGTCCACGAGGATGTCGGCGGCCCGCGCGTGCTGGTAGTGAATCGAGTCGAAGGAAAGCGTGCCGGACACAAAGCCATCGGCGCTGCCCGACGTGGCGGCCTTGGTGAAAATTGCGCCGACCCAGTCCGTGGCCTGGAGGACGCGAACGATCTGGCGGATGCGTTCCTCGCCACCCTTCTCCACATAGAGCTGGCCGCCACCCACGATCCGCACGCCGTCGGCGAGGCCACGGGCGGTCAGCAACGCGCCCACGTTGAACGGGCCCCCATGCGTGGAGAAGCCGTGATCCGCCGTGACGATCACGTTCACTTGATCGCGCAGTCCGCGCGCGGCGAGTGTCGTGAGCAGCCGGCCAATCTCCGCGTCGACGTAGCCGAGCGCCTGGTTCGTCTCCGGTGCGCCCGGGCCGTGCCGATGCGCGGTGCCGTCAGGATCCGTGAGCCACATGAAGGTGACGTCGGGTTTGATCTCCTTGAGCCCGAGCTCGAGATACGCATCGACGGCCCAGCGGTTCGCTTCGCGATTCGGATAGCTCGGCGCGGGAAACGGTCCGAGTACCTGGAGCGCGTGAGGTTGCAGCGACGCGGGCCGGACGAATTCGCGGCTGTTGATCAGGCCGACCTTCGCGAACTCGCGGTGATTCATCAGCAGCGACGCACCCGTGCTGCCGGAGCCGACGACGAGCACCTTCCTGCCCGCGGCCGTCAGCAACTCGCCGACGGAAATGGCGGTGAGCAGCTTGCCGCCCGTCGCGGCATCGGCCTTGAGCAGTGCCTCGGCCTCCGCGGTGTCGATCGGCGCATTCGAGGCGACGGGCAGGTAGATGGTGTTGTGCATCAGCCCGTGGGTGCCGGGATACGAACCCGTGGCCATCGAGGGCGAGTTGACGCGAGTGACGGTCGGGAAGACGGCATGATGCGCGGCGGCCACCGCGCCGGTTTCGCTGAGCCGCGCGAGATTCGGCATGATCGCCGGCGTGATGTAGTCGGGCCGCAGGCCGTCGACGACAATGACGAGGGTGGGGTGAGGCGCGGTCGCGGCGTGCAGCGAGTGGGACGGGGCGGAGAGGAGGAGAGGGAGGCAGCATGCGATCAGCAGGCGACCTAACCGGCGGGCAAACGCATTCATGGGGGGTGAGTTTTCGTAGGCGACGCGCCCGGGCCTGTCGAGCGGAGCGCGTGAATGTAACACGCCGCGGGGCGAGGTGTGGAACGGGTCGGGCGGGCCTATGCCCTTCGCTTGTCATTCTGAGCGGAGCGAAGAATCCACTGCTTTCGAGGGATGCACCCGCGTGGATGACCAAGCCTGTCGCTGCGCTCAGAATGACAGTGTTGGTGGCCGGAGGGCGTGGACGAGCCACGCCCCGACGAAATCCGTCGTAGGGGCGCGCCTCGTGCGCGCCCGTCAGGCCTCTTGCGCCCGATCGCCGGGCACTGTTGGCTCGCCTCGGCGGTCCAGGGCTGCGAAACGAAACGTGTTCGCCGCTGATCATGAGTCATCCCTGTTTCACCCGCCGCGCTGCGCTCAGGCTGATTGGGACCGGAACAGCCGCGCTGATGGCGGGCGCTTCGTCCAAAGCGTTCGGTGCCGCCGCCAACGTCCTTCCCATGCTCACGCGAAAAATTCCCTCCTCTGGCGAACCCCTGCCGGTCATCGGTCTCGGTACCTGGCAGTCGTTCGACGTCGGTGCGGCTGCGGCGGAACGCGCCCCGTTGCGCGAGGTGCTCGCGGAGTTCAGCGCGCTGGGTGGCCGTGTCATCGATTCCTCGCCGATGTACGGCAACTCCGAGGGCGTGGTCGGCGATCTCAGTGGTGAACTGAAGCTGCGGTCGAAACTCTTCGTTGCGACCAAGGTGTGGACGTCCGGGCGGGCCGCGGGCGTGACGCAGATGGAGGATTCGCTGCGGAAGCTGCAGGCCGATCCGATCGATTTGATGCAGGTGCACAATCTCGTGGATGTCGGCCTGCACCTCGAGACGCTGCGCGAGTGGAAGAAGCGAGGACGCGTCCGCTATCTCGGCATCACGCATTACAACGCCGGCAGCCACGATGCCGTCGCGAAACTCGTGGCGGCGCAGGTGCTCGATTTCGTGCAGATTAATTATTCCGTCGGCGAACGTGAGGCGGAGCAGCGGTTGCTGCCGTTGTGCCAGGAGCGGGGCGTCGCGGTGATCGCGAACCGGCCTTTCGCGAGCGGCGATCTCTTCACCCGGCTCCGCAACCGGCCGCTGCCCGCGTGGGCCGCGGAGATCGGCTGCGAAACCTGGGCGCAGGTGTTGCTGAAGTTCATCGTCTCGCATCCGGCGATTACCTGTGCGATTCCCGCGACGTCGAAAGTCGCGCACCTGCGTGACAACATGAAGGGCGGCATCGGCGTGATGCCCGAGGCGAAGATGCGGGCGCGGATCGCAGCCGAGGCGGTGTGAGGGCTGAGTGCGGCTTCGCTTCGTGGCTGCGAGCGTGAGCGAGTGGCCGTTTCCGTATGTTCGGGAGTTTTCCCAAACATATTTAACCCAGAGGACACGGAGGTCGCAGAGGGTTCGAGCCGTCGAACTAACGTCGGCTTTCGTCGTTCGAAAAAGACGCATTGAGGCGTGGACAAGCCACGCCCCTACGAAGAAATCAGGCCGTCTTCGTAGGGGCGTGCCTCGTGCGCGCCCGAGCTTTGCGCTCTTCCCTCTGCGCCCTCCGCGTCCTCCGTGTTCAATACTCCGGTCGCCGACATAAAAAGGGCCCGCTGCGAACAGCGGGCCCGAAAACCTCACGAAGTTTGCCTGCGACTCAGGCGAGCTTCTTCTTGAAGAACGCCACCGTGCGCGACCACGACAGCTCCGCGGCCGCTTTGTCGTAGCGCGGCGTGGTGTCGTTGTGGAAACCGTGATTCACGTCCGGATAGATGTACGCCTCGTACTCGATCTTGTTCGCCTTGAGCGCTTCCTCGTAAGCCGGCCAGCCGGCGTTCACGCGGGTGTCGAGGCCGGCGTAGTGGATCAGGAGAGACGCCTTGATCTTCGCGGTTTCCTCGGCCGTGGGCTGGCCGCCGTAGTAGGGGACCGAGGCCTTGACGATGTCCGGCAGACGAACCGCGAGCCGGTTGGCCATGCCGCCGCCGAAACAGAAGCCGGTGACGCCGATCTTCCCGTTGCAGTCCGCGTGCTTCTGCAGGAACTGCGTGGCGGCGATGAAATCCTCGTTGATCGTCTCGGGCTTCAGCGTGCGCTGCATGGTGACGCCCTGCTCGTCGTTGCCCGGATAGCCTCCGAGCGGGAAGAGCGCGTCCGGTGCGAAAGCGACGAAACCCGCGAGCGCGACGCGGCGGGCGACATCCTCGATGTACGGGTTCAGGCCGCGGTTCTCGTGCACCACGATGATGCCAGGCAGTTTGCCGGTGGCGTTGGCGGGCTTCGCGAAGAGGCCGCGCATTTCCTTGCTGCCGTTCGGGGACGAGTACTTGAGGTACTCCGACTTCACGCGGGCATCTTCCTTCGGCACCTCGGCGGCCCAGGCGTATTGCGGGCTCAGCGCCTGAAGGAGCGCAGCAGCGGTCAGACCGCCGACGGCGAACTTGGTGGCGCGCTCCATGAAGGTGCGGCGATCAATCGCGCCGTGGACGTAGTAGTCGTAGAGATCCAGCAGTTCCTGATCGAATTCCTTGGCTGATTTGCGTTCGGCGATGTTGCTCATGGGGATATTGGTTTTTTGGGGACGAAAGAGATGGGGCAGGCCGAGAGGACGCTGTAGTGATGTGTACGAAGGTCAACCCGCGGAACGGCGCGGGAAAGTGGCCAAAGGATTTCCTTTGGTGGCGTGCGGGGGTGGGATCGAGGCCGAGCGGGCGAGTACCCCGGAGGCTGTGTTCAGCGGACGATCTTCAGGATGCGGTTGTTGTAGCTATCCGTGATGAAGAGCGTGCCGTCGCGGGCGACGGTCACGCCGTGAGGCCGGTTGAGTTCACACTGTTCCGGTGCGCCGCCGACGCCCGCCGTGCCGGGTTTGCCGGTGCCGGCCACGCGGACGATTTTACCTGTGGCAGGGACGTACTTCCGGACGATGTGATTCTCGGCATCGGCGATGATGACGTTGTCGTCATGGTCGATGCAGAGGTGTTTCGGTCCGCTCATCGTGGCCGCTAGTGCATCGCCGCCGTCGCCTTCGCCGCCCTTTTTCCCCGATGCATTGACCACGGTCCGAATCCGACCGGAGGGATCCACGACGCGCAGGGCGTGGCCATTGCGCTCCAGGATGTAGACGTTGCCCTTGCGATCGACCACCGCGGCCCGGGGATCGACGAGGGGCGCTTCCGTGGCGACGGCCCCATCGGCGGGAACGCCCTTCGTCCCGTTGCCGGCGATCAGCCGGAGCCGGCCGGTTTTGAGTTCGAGGGCATGGACGCGGTTGAGGTCGGAAATAATCACCTCGGTGCCGGCGGGGTTGAGCGCGATGCAGAACGGGCCGGCGGTTCGGACCTTGTCCTTCGGCGTCAGGAAGCCGGGTTCGGTCGTGAGCATACCAGTCTTCGCGTTAATCCGGCGGAGGCGGCCGTTCCAGGTGTCGCCGAGGATGACGTCGTCATTGGGCAGGATGACGAGGCTGTGCGGGCCGTTGAACTGGGCTCCTAGGGCGGGTCCTCCGTCGCCAGCGTCACCGGGAGCGGTCTGCCCGGCCACATGCGTGAGACGGCCGCCGGCGTCGATTTTCAAGAGCCGGTTGCCCGACACCATCTCGACGATGAGCAGGTTGTCCTTCGAATCGAAGGCCACGCCGAAAGGTTCTTTCAGTCGGGCTTGGAGGGCCGGGACATCCGTGCGGTCTTCGCTGCCGCCCGCGACGAGGACGATGCGGTCGGCGAAGAGAGACTGCGCTGCCAGTGCCGACAGCAGCAGGACACAGTGAAGCGGAGACAGGAGTTTCATGGGGTAGGGGCGCCGGCCTCAGGCCAACACGAGGTCAGACTTATGAGGGAAGAGTGAAGAAACGAGCCGGTTTTTGTCGGGCGGCGAGGCTGCGTTCTGCCGCTGCCCTGATCGCCCCGGATTGTCATTCTGAGCGCAGCGAAGAATCCATCTTCGGTCGCTCATACCGTGGATCCTTCGCTCCGCTCAGAATGACAGAAAAGAAAAAGGGCGCGCACGAGGCGCGCCCCTACAAATGGAGTTTGGGGCGGGTGCCGTCCCCGCCCGGTTTCTTCCTTCTGCATCTTACTTCTTACTTCGTTCAGATGAGTCCCAGCTTCATCTTCCCCTCTTCGGAGATCATCTGCTGGTTCCAGGCTGGCTCCCACGTGATGCGCACGTCGGCGTCGCTGACGCCGGGGACCAGGAGAATCTTGTTCTTCGCATCCTCGGCGATCGCCGGGCCCATGCCGCAACCGGGAGCGGTCAGCGTCATGGCGACGTTTACCTTGTAGCCGGGTGGGTTCTGTTCGGCGAGTTTCTCGATGTCCATCGAGTAGACGAGGCCGAGGTCGACGATGTTGACCGGGATCTCAGGATCGAAGACGTAGCGAAGTTGAGCCCAGACCGCCTCGGGATCAGGTGCACCGTCCGCGAGGGTGGCGGCGTTGACCGTGCTGTCCGCGACCTTCTCGCCGAGGGCGTCGCCGTCCTTGCCGTCGATCCGGAAGAGTCCGAAGTCCGTTTGCACGGTGTAGCTCCCGCCCAGCGTCTGATGAATCATGACGGTTGTGCCGGAAGTGAGCAGCGTCTTGTCACCAGACGGAATCTGCGTCGCGGAGACATCGCGGGAGAGGGTGCGGTCGCGGTTGTTCATTTTCTGGGAGTAGCGAGTAGAGAGTAGCGGGTAGCGAGTAGGGACGGAATGTCTTGGCGGAGGCTGTACGCGAATGGCGGCGTCGGCGGTGTGGTGCGCAGAGCGAAATAACGGGCGGAAGAATGATGCTCACTACTCGCTACTGCCCGGACTACTTCTTGAATTGGGACTGGATCAACGTGCGGAGGACGTCGTGGAGCGGATCGCTCTCGAGCCGGTTCAGAACCTCCTCGAAGAATCCGAAGGTGAGGAGTTCGTCGGCCGCGGCCTTCGAAATGCCGCGGGCCTGAAGGTAGAACTCCTGTTCGGGGTCGATCCGGCTGGTAGTGGCTCCGTGGGTGCAGCGCACATCGTTGGCCTGAATCTCGAGTCCGGGCAGCGAACTCGCCTCGGCGTCGTCGCTGAGCATCAGGTTGCGGTTGCTCTGGTAGGCGTCGGTTTTCTGCGCGTCGGGATCGACGACGATCAGTCCGGAGAAGATCGTCTTCGACTGATCGCGGAGGGCGTTCTTGTAGAGCAGATCGGACTTCGTGTTCGGCGCCTGGTGGATCTGGAGCGTGCGCTGATCGAATTCCTGCGTGTCGTCCGCGACGGTGAGTGCGAGCATCTCGGAAAACGCGCCCGGCGCCTGAAGCTGCGAGAGCGACTCGTGGCGCGCCTGCCGGCCGCCGAGGTGGAGGTTCAGCGACTGCACGCGGGCATCGCGACGGACGACGGTGGAATTGAACTGAAACGAGCGCGACGTGCGCGACCAGTCCTGTGCCCCGATGTAGGTAAGCTGGGAGCCGTGACCGGCGTAGAGGTCGTTGGCACCGCAGGCGAAGTGCGCGGCGTCATCGGCGGACACGAAATGATCCACGACGGTGGCACGGGCATTTTCCTCCAGCACGACCAGCGTGTGGGGAAATACGGCCGAACCGGCGCCAGCGGCGGCGTGAGTGATGAGGATGGGTTCCTTCACCTCGACCCCGCGCGGAACGTAGACGAACGCTCCCGCGCCCACGAACGCGCTGTGCAACGCGGCGAACTTGCCGGAGCCGAGCTTCTGCGGCTGGGCCATGAAGTGGGCGCGCAGCAGTTCGGGATGTTGGGCGGCGGCTTCAACCAGCGTCGTAACGACCACGCCCTGGCGCACGAGTTCGGCGGGGACCGCGTTGCGGTTAACCACCGTGTTGTTGAGAAACGCGAGGTGCGGGGTGCCGAATGGCGAGGTGAGGGCGGTGGGGCTCGCCGCGGGATTCGCGGTGAAACCGTCCAGCGACAGGCCGACGACATTCGAAAAGCGCCAGGACTCGTCGGTGCGGCGCGGCATCGGCAAACCGGCGTAGGTCTCGTAAGCGGCGCGCTGCCGGTCGAGCCACCAGGCCGGAGCGCCGGCGAGCGAAGTGAGATGCTGCGCAAAAGCCTCGGCGGGAAAACTGCCGGTCAGCGAACGCGGCGCGGAAGTGGGAGCGGACATGGAATTTTCGATTTCGGATTCTCGATTTTCGATTGAAACGGCTGCTGGGACATTCCGATTTTTTCTCCGCGACTCTCCTGCCGGACCCGGTCCGACAATCGAAAATCGAGAATCCAAAATCGAAAATCCGATCAGCCGACGCTGCCTTCCATCTCGAGATCGATCAGCCGCTTGAGCTCGACCGAGTACTCCATGGGAAACTGGCGGGCGAGGTCGTTGATGAAGCCATTCACCGCGAGGCTCATGGCCTGCCCCTCGGTGAGACCGCGCTGCTGCATGTAGAAGATCATTTCTTCATTCACCTTCGAGACGCTCGCCTCGTGCTGGACGGCGTTGCGGTCGCCTTTGACGGTGATGGCCGGGTAGGTGTCGGTGCGGCTGTTCGTGTTGATCAGCAGCGCGTCGCACTCGGTGTTGTTCTTGCACCCCTTGAGATGTTTCGGGATGTGCACTTGGCCGCGATAGGTGCTGCGGCCCTGTCCGACGGAGATGGATTTCGCGACGATGTTGGAGGTGGTCTCGTCCGCCTGGTGGATCATCTTCGCGCCGGTGTCCTGATGCTGACCGTCGTTGGCGAGCGCGATGGAGATGACCTCGCCGCGGGCCTTGCGTCCCTTGAGGACGACGCCCGGGTACTTCATCGTGAGCCGGCTGCCGATGTTGCAGTCGATCCACTTGATCTCGGCCATCTCGTGCGCGACGCCGCGCTTGGTCACGAGGTTGAAGACGTTGGAGGACCAGTTCTGGACCGTGATGTACTGAATCTTCGCGCCCTTGAGTGCGACGAGTTCGACGACGGCGCTGTGCAGCGTCGAGGTGGAGAACTTCGGCGCGGTGCAGCCTTCCATGTAGGTCACCTCGGAGCCCTCGTCGGCGATGATGAGCGTGCGCTCAAACTGGCCGAAGTTTTCCGCGTTGATCCGGAAGTAGGCCTGCAGCGGTTGCGCGACCTTCACGCCCGGCGGGACGTAGATGAAGGAGCCGCCCGAGAACACCGCGCTGTTGAGGGCGGAGAACTTGTTGTCACCGGTCGGGATGACCTTGCCGAAGAACTTCCGGAACAGCTCAGGATGCTCGCGGAGGCCCTCGGTGGAATTGACGAAGATAACGCCCTGCTTCGAGACGATCTCCTTGATGTTCGAATAGGCGGCCTCGGAGTCGAACTGCGCCTCGACGCCAGCAAGGAACTTGCGCTCCTGTTCCGGGATGCCGAGCCGCTCGAAGGTCTTCTTGATGTCGTCCGGCACCTCTTCCCAGGTCCGCTTCGGCTTCAGACCCTGCGAGAGGTAATAGCGGATCTTGTCGAAATTGATGTTCTCGAGATCCTTCGTCGCCCAGTGTGTGGGCAGCGGCTTCGAGTGGAACGTCTTCAGCGCGTTGAGCCGGAAGTCGAGCAGCCATGATGCCTCCTTCTTGACCTCGCTGATGTAACGGACGGTGTTCTCGGTCAGGCCCGTGCCCGCGTCGAACGCGTAGTCCATTTCATAGCGGAAATTGCCGGACGACTGATCGATGCCCGAGACGGGATTTTCGACCGCGGTCGCCTCGTCGGCGGGAAGAGTGTCAGGAGAAGGTTTCATGGCGGTATGGGTTGCGCGGGGCGGGCGATCAGCGGGCACTCGCGGTGGCGAATTCCTTCTTCACCCAGTCGTAGCCCTTGGCCTCGAGCTCGAGCGCGAGGGACTTGTCGCCGCTCTTCACAATCTGGCCGTCGTACATCACGTGGACGTGGTCGGGCACGATGTAGTCGAGCAGGCGTTGATAGTGCGTAATCAGGAGCACGCCTAGATTCGGGCCGCGCATGGCGTTGACGCCCTCGGCGACGATGCGGAGCGCGTCGATGTCGAGGCCGGAGTCGGTCTCGTCCATGAGCGCGAACTTCGGCTCGAGCATGGCCATCTGGAGAATTTCGCAGCGCTTCTTTTCGCCGCCGGAGAAGCCCTCGTTGACGGCGCGGGAGGTGAACTTCCGGTCGATCTTCAGGCGGTCCATCTTGTCGTAGAGCCGCTTGTAGTAGGCGCTGGCGTCGAGTTCCTCGCCCTCGGCGAGGCGGGCCTGCAGGGCGGCGCGCAGGAAATTGGCGATCGAGACGCCGGTGATTTCGCTCGGGTACTGGAACGCGAGGAAGATGCCGGCGCGGGCGCGCTCATCGGCCTCGAGTTCGAGGATCGATTTGCCGTCCACGAGGACCTCGCCCTGGGTGATCTTGTAGTCGGGGTGGCCGGCAATCGCCTTCGAGAGCGTCGACTTGCCGGTGCCGTTCGGCCCCATGATGGCGTGAACTTCGCCGCTGTTGATCGTCAGGGTGAAGCCCTTGACGATCTCTTTTTCGCCGATGGAGACGTGGAGATTTTTGATTTCGAGCGAGGACATGTAGGAAAAGGAAAAGCGGGAACTGAGGTCGGTGTGAGGTGCAGGCAGCCGGGCGGAAACGCGTCAGGACGTACTCTTGCCGGTCGCATCGACGGGCGCGCCGGCGGAACCGCGGAAAGTGATCTCGATGGACGAAGGTTTGTAGCCCTTAGGCAGCACTGCCTGGACCTTCTCGAGGACCTCGGGCGGCAGATCGATGTCGTGGGTGCGCCCGGTCTTCACATCGTGGAAATGGGCGTGCGGACGGAGATTTGGGCAGTAGCGGGTCGGGCCGCGCTCGATGTTGACGGCGCGGACCAAGTCACAGGCAACGAGTGTTTCCAGGCAGTTGTAGACCGTTGCGAGGGAAATGGTGGGAAGCTCGGGCTTAACCCGGGCAAAAACTTCGTCGGCGGTGGGGTGGTCGCGTTTCTTTAGTAGCACGTCATAAACCACTTCACGCTGAGGGGTAGAGCGCAGTCCGCTGTCAGCCAGCCGCTGTGAGAGCGCTTCAGTTCTTGATGCAGTGTCCATGAGGAGGGCTGAACAAATTAGAATGGTTCTAAGGTGCAAGTGAGAATTAGAACTATTCTAAATAGAAATTTGGGCGAATGGCGTGTCTGGTGATGGCAAATGACGGCTTATGGGTGGGAGCTCCGCGTAAGCGATGTCGCCGCACTTGATCCGCTCCTCCCGCAGCTTGTCATTCAGAGCGCAGCGAAGAATCCATCTGCCTGCGCACGCGGCAGAAGCGTGGATTCATCGCTGCGCTCAGAATGGCAGCGAGGGCGAGTGGCACGGGTCTCCCGACCCGTGAAAACCGTACTGAATGCAGTCCCGCTGCCACGGGTCAGGAGACCCGTGCCACTGCGAACTCACCCGCCGTGTTCGGCGAGCCAGCGTTCGGCCTCGATCGCGGCCTGACAGCCCATGCCGGCGGCCGTGATCGCCTGCCGATAGACGTGGTCCGAGCAGTCACCCGCGACGTACACGCCGGGGATGTTCGTCTGCACCTGCGAACCGGCGAGGGGCTTGAAGTAACCGCCTTCGTCGACATCGAGCGGCGGCGCGAACGGACCCGTGTTCGGGATGTGGCCGATCGCGACGAAAACACCCTTCACCGGCAGCACTGATTCGGCGCCGGTCTTCACGTTCTTCACCTTGAGTCCGCTGACCGCACCCTCCGGCACACCGAGCACTTCGACGGGAACGCTGTCCCAGACCATCTGGATCTTCTCATGGCTGACCGCGCGGTCGGCCATGATTTTGGAGGCGCGCAGCGTGTCGCGGCGATGGACGAGATAGACCTTGCTGGCGAATCGCGTGAGGAAGAGAGCCTCTTCGGCTGCACTGTCGCCACCACCGAGCACCGCGACCTCCATCTTGCGATAGAACGCGCCATCGCACGTGGCGCAGGTCGTCACGCCCTTGCCGCCGTAGAGTTCCTTTTCGCCGGGAATACCGGTGAGACGCGGCGAGGCACCCGTCGCGATGATGACGGTCTTCGCGAGGATTTCGCGGCCGTCGCAGATCAATTTCCGCGGCATGACGGTGAAGTCGACCGCCGTGACCAGCGTCTGCTCGAAGCGGGTGCCGAACCGGGTCGCCTGCTCGCGCATGTCCTGCGTGAGCTTGAAACCGTCGATCCCGTGCGGGAAGCCGGGAAAGTTTTCCACCTCACTCGTCGTGGTCAACTGGCCCCCAGGGAGCGGACCTTCGAGGACGAGCGGGTTGAGATTCGCTCGTCCGGCATAGATGGCGGCCGTGAGGCCGGCGCAGCCCGTGCCGACGATGACGACGTTTTCTACAATGGGGTTGGACATTGGAAGCTGGGACGAAACACAGAGCCTCGGGTCGCCGAGAGTGCAACCCTAAGCGTTCCGGGGATTTTCGATTTTGGATTTTCGAGTTTCGATTCAGGCCGGCAGCGTGCGTGGTGTCCGGAATCCAAAATCGAGAATCCAAAGTCGAAAGGCGCGGCCCTTGAGGCCGTGCAAAAAGGCCCACGCCGTGGGCGTGGACGTCGCGCTTCGGAGCACGCACGGCGCTTGAAACAAACGTCGCGGAAGTCACCCGCCCTGGAAGCGCGCGCCACCCCGCTCGGACCGGGAAATGCTGGCCGGGCCGTTCTTTCCTGCACCGCCTTTACCCCGACACCCGATCGACTTTGTCATCTATTACTTGGATTCCGAAGTTGGCTTCGTAGCCCGCTGCGTGAGCAGCGGGACGGCTTTAGGCGAAGCGATCAAGAAGTCCCTGTCCTCACGGACAGGGCCACGCCAATCCGTTTAACTTCGGAATCCAGGTATTAAATGACAAGGATGCTCGGCAGCGCCCGACTCTCTCTCCGGTTGTCATCTAATAGATGACAAAGTGGACCGCCCACGGGGGAAAGGGCCGGGTTTGTCGTTTGATAGATGACAAAGTCGATCGGCGATGAGTGGAAGTGCGATTGCCTTCGTGCAGCGGTGCCACCACGAAGCACGCCGCTGGCGTTAAAAAGCTACCAGCCGAAGCTCCGCTTGATCTTCAGTGGCTGGTACAGATCAGGCGACAGCTCCTGCAGAAAGCGGCTCGGGCTCTGCATCATCACCGGCCCGCCCTTGGTGTTCACCTTGGGAAAGCAGAGATAGAGTTCGTCGCGGGCTCGCGTGACCGCGACGTAGAAGAGCCGGCGTTCCTCCTCGACGTCGCCGGCCTCGATCGCGCGACGCAGCGGGAAGCTGCCGTCGGCGAGTCCGATCAGGAAGACCGCGGAGTATTCGAGTCCCTTGGCCTGGTGGACGGTGGTGAGCCGGAGCGCATCGGCGTCGGGGTTGGCCGAGCGATCGCTGGTCTCGCTGTTGAGGAGCATGATCTGCGCGAGCAGGTCCTGCATGTCGTCGTAGCGGCTGGCGAAGCCGATCAGCGATTTCAAATCGTCGAGCCGGGAAACGTAGTTCGCGAACGCGCCCTTGAGGTAGTCGCCGTACCAGCCGTCGAGTGCGATCTCGACCGCGTTGTGCGGCTTCATCGTGCGCATCATCTCACCGACCTGCTGGAGCGACGCGACGAACTTGGGCCATTCCTCCTTCGCCCCGGCGGGCACCTTCGAGCGGACGTCGTCGGTGTCGAGGACATCGAGGAAATTCTTCTGCATCAGCCGTGCGTGGTCGAGGGCCGCGCTGTGCAGCTTCGAGGCGTTCTTGTCGCCGACCTTGGGCAGCAGAATCGCGATCCGATTCCAGGCCGCGGTGTCGCTCGGGTTGTAAACGAAGCGCAGCAGCGCCACGAGGTCGCGGATGTGCGCCTGCTCGAAGAAGCGGACGCCACTCGTGATTTGGTAAGGGATCTGGAGCCGCGACAACTCGAGCTGGATGTCGAGGGCTTGGAAATGAGCGCGGTAGAGAATGCCGATGTCCGCGAGCGCGCAGCCCTCGTCGATTAACCCGCGAATCCGCTGCACGATGAACTGGGCCTGCTCGCGGCCGTCCATCGACTGCACGAAGTAGGGCTTCTCGGAGTTGGCGCGATGAGCCTTCAGTTCCTTGTCGAAGTGCCGGCCCTTGGGCTGGGCGAGCAGGACGCCGTTCGCGAGGTTCAGAATCTGCGGGGTCGAGCGGTAGTTCGTCTCGATGCGGTGAATCACGGTGCCCGGATGCCGATCGGGGAAGGTGAGGATGTTCTCCACGTTCGCGCCCCGCCAGGTGTAGATGCACTGCGCGTCGTCACCGACGGCCATCACGCGGTGATGCGAGCCGATCAGGTCCACGATCTGGGACTGGAGTGTGTTGGTGTCCTGATACTCGTCGACCAGCACATGCCGGAAGCGGTGGGCGAAATAGGCGGCCGTCTCGGGCGACTGGCGGAGGAGCTGGAGCCAGAACTCCAGCAGATCGTCGTAATCGACCACCTTGGCCTCGCGCTTGGCATCGGCGTATTTCTTCGCGAAGAGCGGGGCACGATCGGCGATCGATTCGTGCTGCGGATAATACCGCGTGATGATGTCGCGCAGCGGCAATTGCGTGTTGCGGGCCATCGACAGCAGCGAGTGCAGGGGGCCGGGACGCGGGTGCGTCTTATCTTTGAAGAACGCGCGATCGGCGGACTCGACGGCGTCGCGGAGTACGCCCTCGGACTCCTCGGCATCGAGAATCGTGAAGGTCCGCGGCAGCCCGATGGCCTCGCCGTGGGTGCGCAGGGCGCGGTGGCCAATGCTGTGAAACGTGCCGCCCCAGAAACGCGCGGGTTCGACGCCGGTGAGTTCCTGGACGCGATGAAGCATCTCCTTCGCGGCCTTGTTCGTGAAGGTCAGCAGCAGGATCTCGCCCGGCCGCACGCCCTGCGAGAGCAGGTAGGCCACGCGATAGGTGAGGGTGCGGGTCTTGCCCGAGCCGGCGCCGGCCAGCACGAGGAGCGGGCCGGGCTCCGCGGTGACCGCGTTGAACTGCTCGTCATTCAACTGCGCGCGAAAGTCGATCGGCGGGAAGCCGTGCGGCGCAGACGAGGAGTCGAGGGCGAAATCCATGAAGGGCCAGAAGCTCGGGCAAAGGCGGGAAGAGGCAAAGCGGAAATCAGTCGGGCCGCCAAATCATGCGGTCGTGGACGACATCGCCGGGCCCGAGCGGCGCGAAGCCCAGCCGTTCGTAAAGCGCCCGGGCCGAGGGATTCGTCTTCAGTACCTGCAAGCGTACGGGCAACCGCGCCTGCCGGCCCTCGTCGAGCAGGCGGCGAATCACGGCGGTGCCGAGTCCGCGTCGCTGGAAGCCGGGTTGGATCTGGAGGTTGGCGAGGAAGATTTCATGCCGCGCGCGCTCGATGTGAAGCAGGCCGACGGCGCGGTCGCCGACCTCGATGATCTCCATGTTGGCCAGTTCGTGCCCGACATGGAACCGCCCCCGTTGCGCCGCCTCGTCCCAATGCCCGAACGCCGCCTCGACATACACCTGCATCGTGGTGCGACGCAGCGCATACAGCCAGTCGGCGTCGGCCCGGGTGGCGGGACGGAGCGTGAAGGTCATGGCCGCAAGACGGGCGCGAACCGCTCCGGGTTGGCAAGCGCGGATCGGCCCGAAGATTGGGGGGCGGGCTTCACCACTCATTTTCACTCATCGGTCACTGATGGAGGGCCGGTGCCCCCACCGGCCAATCGTGGAGGGCAGCCGTTCCGAACCGAGGGGTCCTGTCACAAATCGGCGGGTGAGGGCACCCGCCCTCCAAGACGGGCAATGTTCGTTCGCGGAAAACTTTCGAAGAAACTACCGGCTCGCGCGTTGGTCGACGGATGAGCATTTCACTTCCATGCGCACGGTCTCAAAAATCCTCCCACTCGTTCTGTTGGCCGGTGTCCTGACCTCGCTGTCGGGCCAGCCGGCGCTGACGGTCTACAACCAGAATTTCGCGGTCGTGCGCGAACGCGTACCGCTCGACCTCAAGGCCGGCGAGAACGCGGTGACCTTCGTCGGCGCCACGTTGCAACTGGAGCCGGACTCGGTCGTGCTGCGCGATCCCGCGGGCAAGGTGTCGCTCCGGATTCTGGAGCAGAGTTACCGCGCGGACGTGATGTCGCAGGGCCTGCTCCTCTCGGTGAACGAGGGCAAAACGATCGACTTCCTCATCCGGGACCGCGACGCCAAGGAATACACGGTCCCCGGGAAGGTTATTCGCAGCGGCCACAATCCCGGGGGCGAGCCGACGGCGCCGATCATCGAGGTCGACGGGCGGCTGCGCTTTTCCCTGCCGGGCGAACCGCTGTTTCCCGCGCTGGCGGGCGATGGCATCCTGAAACCCACGCTCACGTGGCGGCTGGGCGCGGACCAGGCGGCGCAGTTCTCCGCCGAGCTCGGTTACATCACGGGCGGAATGAGCTGGCAGGCGGCCTACAATCTCGTGGCCCCGGAGAAAGGCGACCTGCTCGACATCGTCGGCTGGGTCACGGTGAACAACCAGAGCGGCAAGGTCTTTGAAAATGCGACGGTCAAGCTGATGGCCGGGAACGTGAACCGGATCGAACCGTCCATGCCGAAGGGCGCGGCGGCCCGCGACATGGTGCGGATGCAGGCGTTCGAAGTGGCGGCGCCGGCGGTGACCGAGAAGGCCTTCGACGAGTTTCACCTCTACTCGCTTGCCCGGCCCGTGACGCTGCGCGACCGCGAGACCAAGCAGGTCGAGTTCATGCGCGCCATCGGGGTCAAGGCGCCGGTGGTCTATGTGTACGACGGCGCGGCGATGTTCGGCCGTTTTTTTGGCGGCATGAACCGCGACCCCGGCTACGGCACGCAGAGCAACAACAAGGTTTGGGTCATGCGCGAGTTCAGGAACAGCGAGGAGAACAAGCTCGGCCTGCCGCTGCCGAAGGGCCGGATGCGTTTCTACCGGCGGGACGACGCCGACGGCCGGATCGAGTTCACCGGCGAAAACGAACTCGAGCACACCGCGAAGAACGAACTGATCCGTATCTACACCGGGGACGCGTTCGATGTCGTCGGCGAGCGCATCCGGACGGATTTTCAGGGCAACAACCGGCAGGACTTCGCGGAGGAGTCCTTCGAGATCAAGCTGCGCAACCGCAAAGCCGAGCCGATTGAGGTTCGCGTGGTCGAGCACCTCTATCGCTGGTCCAACTGGCGGATCGTGCAGCAGTCGGACGAGTCGACGAAGAAGGACGCCCAGACGGTGGAGTTTCGCGTCAGCCTGAAGCCCGACGAGGAACGCAGCGTCACCTACCGCGTCCGCTACGACTGGCGCTGAGGCGTGGCGTCGTTTATTCGAGAACGGCCCGGCGACCAGCCGGTTCGGCAAGCTCACGGCCAAACGGGAGGAATCCCGGGCCCTACACCGATCCGTGGACGTTCCGTCGCACGTTAGGCATCCTTGGACGGTGGGGGCACCGTCCCTCCATGGATTGCGCTTTGAGAGGAGAGCGAACGGAAGTCTGAACGATCCGCCTGCCATGGAGGGCGGGTGCCCACACCCGCCGACTTCGTCCGACTGGATCGTTCCGGCTCGAGAGGGGCACCCGAAGGGCGGCGGTGTGGCTTGATGTACTAACCGATGGCACCGGTGTGGCGCTTGACCGGCTGGGTACGTTCGACGGTTCCTGTTCTCCCGTCAGAGACCGGCGCTACCGCTCACGCCGGTCCCGGCGGATTGCCCAGCAAGGTCGGCCCCGGATGCGGGAGCGGCCCCGGCTTCTTCGGGCGGAGCAGGGACATCAGCACACTGGCCGTGAGGATGCCGACGATGACGAAGAGCGAATAGAGCGTGTCGATTTTCCAGGCCGTGTGACCGAGGAGCATCTTCACCCCCACGAAGCTGAGGACGATGCCGAGACCGATCTTCAGGTAGTGGAACTTGTCGAGCACGCCGGAGAGCGCGAAGTAGAGCGAACGCAGCCCCAGGATGGCGAAGACGTTCGACGTGTAGACGATGAACGAGTTCGTCGTGACGGCGAAGATGGCAGGGATGGAGTCGACGGCGAACACGAGGTCGGTGGCCTCGACCAGAATCAGGACCACGAACAGCGGCGTGGCGGCGAGCACGCCGTTCTCACGGACGAAGAACTTGTCGCCGCGGTAGTCCGCCGTGACGGGCATGAAGCGCTTGAACAAGCGGACGAGCGGATTGCGCTCGGGATGAATCTGCTCCTCGCGTTTGAAGATCATCTTCAAGCCGGTGAAGATCAGGAAGGCGCCGAAGACGTAGATAATCCAGGCGAACTCCGCCAGCAGCGCGGCGCCGGCGGCGATCATGATGGCCCGCATGACGAGAGCACCGAGAATGCCCCAGAAGAGCACCCGGTGCTGGTAGACCGGCGGAACCGCGAAATAGCCGAACAGCAGCGCGAAGACGAAGATGTTGTCCACGCTGAGCGAGTACTCGATCACGTAGCCCGTGTAGAACTCGAGGGCCATCGCGGACCCGCCGTAGTGCCAGACGCCGAGGCCGAAGAGTCCGGCCAGGGAAACCCAGACGATGGTCCAGAGAATGGACTCCCGGAGCGAAACGATATGGGCCTTCCGGTGAAACACCCCCAGATCGAGGGCGAGCATCATCAGGACGAAGGCGTTGAAACCAACCCAGAGCCAGGTGGAGTCGATCACCGGGAGAACGGGAAGGAGTTGGTCACCGCGGGGCGCACCGGCACGGGCGCCAGCAAGGGCACCAGCGTGGTGGTTGAGGCGGTCGGCAACGAACGCAGATGGCGGCCAATCCCGGAGCGGAGGGCCGGGAGATGGTGACGCAGGAGGGGGAGCAGGGTGGCAGGCACGGGCTCAAGGTACGCGAAGCCTGTCATTTCGACTATTATTCATTTTAGAATTAACACTTAGGCAAAACCGTACAGTATCCCGGACATGGACTGGCTGAACTACCACCACCTCCGCTACTTTCTCACCGTCGCCCAGACCGGGAGCCTGCGGGCCGCCGCCGAAAAGCTGCATGTGTCCCCGCCTTCGATCTCAGCACAAATCCGGGAGCTTGAGGCGGCGCTGGGCGAGAAGCTTTTTCGCCGCAGCGGTCGAGCCAACGTGCTCACCGATGCCGGCCAGATCGCGCTCCGGCACGCGGAGGAGATTTTTTCGCTCGGGCGGGAGCTGGTCAGCGCGGTGAAGCAGCGCCCCACGACCCGTGCCCTGCGGCTGAATGTCGGAGTCGCTGACGCGTTCCCGAAGCTGGTGACCTATGAGATCCTCAAGCCGCTGCTGGCGCGGCCGGAGCCGGTGCATCTCGTGTGTCGGGAGGGCAAGCTCGAGGACCTGTTGCCCCAGCTTGCCTCGCACCGACTCGACGTCGTGCTGAGCGACGAGCCGGCGCCTAGCACGGCGAAGCTTCGCGTCTTCAACCACAAACTGGGGGAGTCCGGGATCACCTTCTGTGCCGCGGCGCCGTCGGCCGCGCGGCTGCGGAAGGGGTTTCCGCGGTCGCTGCACGAGGCGCCCGCCTTCCTGCCGGCCGAGAACACGGCCCTGCGTCGCTCACTCGAGAATTGGTTTCGCACGTTGCAGATCAGACCGCGCGTGGTCGCCGAGTTCGACGATGCGGCGCTGATGAAGGTGGCGGCGTCGCGTGGCCTGGGCTTCGTGCCCATTCCGACGATCGTCGCGGACGAAGCGGTGGAGCGTTATCAATTGCGGCGCATCGGCGCCACCGAGCGCGTCCGCGATGAGTTCCATGCGATCACGGCGGAGCGGCGCATCACTCATCCCTTGATCTCGCTTATCACCGCCCGCGCCCAGGAACTGACATTTGCCTGAGTGGGTTGCATTGTAGGGCCGGCGCTCGCCGCCGGGCCTCGATCGAAGATGCAAGGCGGTCGCCGTGCTTCGAGGTGAAAGCCGGGATCACAAGCCCCCTTTTCCGCTCGCGCCTTCGCAAACGGCAACGGCAGCCTTGCCTGATGGAGTTGTCGCATCGCGATCTGGGAGGCGCCGGGCTGCCGCCGTTGATCATCCTGCACGGGATGCTGGGCTCCTCGCGCAACTGGCTGACGGCCGGACGGGATCTCGCAGCCAGCTACCACGTCCAGGCGCTCGATCTGCGGAATCATGGACTCTCGCCGCACGCCGCGAGCATGTCCTACGAGGAGATGGCGGACGATGTGAGCGCGTGGCTTGATCGGCATGTGAGCGGACCCGTGACGTTGCTCGGGCACAGCATGGGCGGCAAAATCGGGATGCTGCTCGCGTGCCGGCAACCGCAACGCGTCGCGCGTCTCTTCGTCGTGGATATTGCGCCGAAGGATTATTTCTGGGTCGCCCACCGCGCGAGCTTCGCCGCGATGAACGAACTCAACCTCTCGGATCTGCGTTCGCGTGCCGAGGCTGAGCTGCGGTTCGAAGCGCGGGTTCCGAACTGGGGCACGCGGAAGTTTCTCGCGACCAACCTCGAGCGGATCGAGGCCGGCGGGTGGAAATGGCAGATCAATTTGCCGGCGTTGACGGCGGCGTTGCCGGACTTGGAAGGGAATTCTTTGACGCCCACTGATCGTTACGCGGGGCCGGTGCGTTTCATCGCCGGCGGTCAGTCGGGTTATATCGAGGCCGCGGACCACGGGACGATTCGAACGCACTTTCCGCAGGCGGAAATCGTGGTGCTCGCGAATGCCGGTCACAATCCGCACCTCGAAGCACGCTCGGAATTCGTGGCCGCAGTGCTCGGCGCCTAGTTCGGAGCGCACGGATCAAACCGCGGATTGCATTTCCCGAAGCCGTTACATCCAATCGCGGCGGCTCCCCCGCTTTACCCCGATGCCACTGATCACTTCGAGCAAGACCCAGCCCAGCTATGACGTCATCGTGGTCGGTTCCGGCGCGGCCGGCGGCCAGACCGCCTACACGTGCGCGATGAACGGCGCGAAGGTCCTCATGCTCGAAGCGGGGCGGAATTATGACCCCGTGAAGGAGACGCCGATGTTCCAGACGAACGGGACGGCGCCCCTGCGCGGCGAGCGGACCGACGAAAAGCCCTTCGGATTCTACGACTCCACGGTGGATGGTGGCTGGCAGGTGCCGGGTGAACCGTATACAAGTGCATCCAGCGATCCCGAGCGCCAGTTCTGGTGGTGGCGCGCCCGGATGCTCGGCGGCCGGACGAATCACTGGGGCCGCATCTCGCTGCGTAATGGGCCGTACGATTTCAAGCCGCGGAGCCGCGACGGTCTCGGCTTCGACTGGCCGCTGGCCTACGAGGACGTCGCACCCTATTACGACAAGGTCGAGATGCTGGTCGGAGTTTACGGCGGCAACGAGGGCCTCGAAAACACACCCGTCTCGCCGCCCGGCGTGCTGCTCCCGCCGCCGAAGGCCCGCGCCGGGGAACGGCTCGCGCAGGAACGCGGGAAAAAGATCGGCCTGCCGGTCATTCCAATCCACCGCGCGGTCCTAAGCGTCGCGCAGGATGCGAACACCATTCCCGCCAAGCTGCATCCGAACAATCCGAAGGCGCAGCGCGTACTCGCCGACGCGATGCGGGCGCGGCAGGCCTGCTTCTGGGCGACGGCCTGCGGTCGCGGTTGTGCGACCAAGGCGAATTATCAGTCGACGACGGTTCACCTTCCTCCAGCCCTCGCGAGCGGCAACCTCGACATCCTAACCAATGCAATGGCGCGGGAAGTCACGCTTGGCGCAGACGGCAAGGCCAACGGGGTCATCTATATCGACAAGGTCACCGGTGCCGAGGGCGTCGTGAAGGGCCGGGTGGTCGTGCTGGCGGCGAGTTCGGCGGAGTCCGTGCGCATTCTGCTGAATTCCAAGTCAGCGAAGTTTCCGCAGGGTCTCGCTAACTCCAGCGGCAAGGTCGGCAAGTACATCATGGACACCGTCGGCGCCTCGCTCGGCGGCCAGGTGCCGCTGCTCGAGAATCTGCCGCTGCACAACGAGGACGGCGCGGGCGGCGGTCACGTGTACGTCCCGTGGTGGCTCTACAAGGAGCAGGCGGCGGGGAAGCTGGATTTCGCGCGTGGCTATCACATCGAGTTCGGCACGGGCCGCCAGATGCCTGGCGCGGGCACTGCTTCGGGACTCGATTGGCTCACCGGCGGCAGTTACGGCCGCAAGTTCAAGGAGGACGCCCGTCGCTACTATGGATCGATTGTCGGCTTCGCCGGTCGCGGGGAAATGATCCCGAACGAGGATTCCTTCTGCGACCTCGATCCGAGCGTGAAGGACAAGTGGGGCATCCCCGTCCTGCGTTTTCATTGGAAATGGTCGGACCACGAAACGCGGCAGGCGGCGCACATGCAGAAAACTTTCGCCGCGCTGATCGAGTCGATGGGCGGTCGCGTGCGGACGCCACCGTCCGCCGATGGCAGCAAGGCGATCGAGCCCGGCGGCAAGATCATCCACGAGGTCGGCGGTACGATCATGGGGCCGGACGCGAAGAATTCCGTGACGAACCAGTGGTGCCAGACCTGGGACGTGAAGAACCTCTTCATCACCGATGGCGGCCCGTTCGTCAGCAATGCGGACAAGAATCCGACGCTGACGATCATGGCGCTCGCCTGGCGCTCGGCCGATTACCTGCTCGACGAGCTCAAGAAAGGAAACCTTTAAGCCTGCCGCGGCTCCCGCCCGGCCAACTGCGCATGAATACCACGTCCTCCAATTCGATGGATCGCCGCACGGCGATCAAATGGATGCTCACGGCCGCCGCGACGATCGCGGTGCTCGAGCGCGACGGCGTCGCGGCGGAAGGCGCTCCGGCCGCGGCCAAGGGCTACGGCACTGACCCCGATCTGCTGAAGGCCTACAAGCCGGGCGATGTCTGGCCGCTCACGCTCGATGCGACGCAACTCGCCACGGCTGCGGCCCTCTGCGATGTCATCATTCCCGCCGACGCGAAAGGTCCGAGCGCCTCGAGCCTCAACGTGCACCTGTTCGTCGACGAGTGGATCAGCGCGCCGTACGACGGACACGCGGCCGACCGGAAGCTCGTCGTCGAAGGACTCGGCTGGCTCGACGAGGAGTCCCGCCGCCGGTTTCAAATTCCGTTCGTCAACCTGATCGCGGGTCAGCGAAACGCGATTTGCGACGACATCTGCTACGCCCCAAAGGCGCAGCCGCAGTTCGCGAAGGGCGCGCAGTTCTTCAAGAAATTCCGCGACCTCACGGCCGGCGGTTACTACACGACGCCCGAGGGCATGAAGGACATCGGCTACGTCGGCAACGTGCCGCTCGCGTCCTTCGACGGTCCGCCGCCGGAAGTGCTCAAGCAACTCGGCCTGGCCTGAGTCAGCGCGTTCTTCCTGACGTGCCGCCGTTCTGGCGGCGGTGAAATCTCCCTCGTCCGGTTTCCTGAATCTTCCGCATGCCCATTATCACCTCGAGCAAGACGCAACCGACCTACGATGTGATCGTCGTCGGCTCCGGCGCCGGCGGCGGCCAGGCGGCCTACACGTTCACCATGGCGGGAGCCCGGGTGCTGATGCTCGAGGCCGGGCGGAATTACGATCCGGTGACGGAGACGCCGATGTTCCAGACGAACGCGAACGCGCCCCTGCGGGGAGTGGCGACGAAGGACAAGCCGTGGGGATTCTACGACTCGACCATCGACGGCGGCTGGACCGTGCCCGGCGAGCCCTACACGAGCGCGTCGAGCGATCCGTATCGACGGTTCAACTGGTGGCGCGCCCGGATGCTCGGAGGCCGGACGAATCACTGGGGACGGATCTCGCTGCGCAACGGTCCCTACGACTTCAAGCCCTACAGTCGCGATGGGCTCGGGTTCGACTGGCCGATCAACTACGAGGACGTCGCGCCGTACTACGACAAGGTCGAGATGCTGATCGGCGTCTACGGCAGTAACGACGGACTCGAGAACACGCCGAATTCCCCGGCGGGAGTCCTGCTGCCCCCGCCGAAGGCCCGGGCCGGCGAACTGCTCGCGCAGAAGAAGGCGAAGGGGCTCGGAATTCCGATTGTCCCGATTCATCGCGCGGTCCTGACGACCAAGCAGGACGCGGATAACATCCCCGCGAAACTCCACCCGGGAAATGCGAAGGCGCAGCGGATTCTCGCCGAGGCGATGCGGGCGCGGGCCGCGTGTTTCTGGGCGACCGACTGCGGTCGCGGCTGTGCGATCAAAGCGACCTATCAGTCGACCACGGTTCATCTCCCGCCGGCGATGGCCACGGGCAATCTTGATCTCGTGACGGACGCGATGGTGCGCGAAGTCCTCGTCGATGCGAACGGCAAGGCGACTGGCATCGCCTACATCGATAAATCGACGGGCCAGGACTTTGTCGTGAAGGCGCGCGTCGTCGTGCTCGCGGCGAGTTCTGCGGAGTCCGTCCGGATTTTGCTCAACTCGAAGACCGCGCAGTTTCCCCAAGGCGTGGCGAACAGCAGCGGACTGCTCGGCAAGTACATCATGGACACGGTGGCGACGAGTCTGGCCGGACAGGTGCCGGCGCTCGAGAACCTGCCGATCCACAACGAGGACGGCGCGGGCGGTGCGCACCTGTACGCGCCGTGGTGGCTCTATCAGCAGCAGCATGCGGGCAAACTGGATTTCGCGCGCGGCTATCACATCGAATACTCCACCGGTCGGAAAATGCCTGAGGGCGGTTTTTCCTCCGGGCTCGAATGGCTCACCGGCGGGTCCTACGGCCGGAAGTTCAAGGAGGACGTCCGGCGCTACTACGGCTCGACCCTGAGCTTCGGCGGGCGCGGCGAGATGATTCCAAACGACGATTGTTTCTGCGATCTCGACCCCACGGTGAAGGATCGCTTCGGGCTGCCGGTCCTGCGCTTTCACTGGAAGTGGTCCAGTCACGAACTCCGCCAGGTCGCGCACCAGCAGCAGACCTTCAAGACGATCATCGAAGCGATGGGTGGCAAAGTCCGCAACGAGCCGGCGAAGGATCCGCTGACCGTCATCCGGCCCGGCGGCGATGTGAAGCACGAGGTGGGTGGGGCGATCATGGGCAGCGATGCCCGGCGTTCGGTCGCGAACTCGTGGTCGCAGACCTGGGATGTGCCGAACCTGTATTTCTGCGACGGTGCGCCCTTCTGCTCCAACGCGGACAAGAATCCCACGCTCACGATCATGGCCCTCGCCTGGCGGACGGCGGATCACATCCTTGAGCGCATGCAGCGGGGTGAACTCTAATCGCGGCGCCTCTGCCGGCTATTCCGTTTCTCCATGAACACCCCCAATGGCGCTGGCTTGGAAGAGGGCCTGAATCTCACGGGCAAGGTTGCGATTGTCACGGGCGCGAGTCGCGGGATCGGCCGCAGCATCGCCCAGCGACTCGCGGAGCAGGGTGCGCAGGTCATGCTGACGGCGCGAAACGCCATCCTCCTCACGCAGACGGTCGAGGAAATGCACGACGCGGGCCTGCGAGCGGAGTGCTGTTCCTTCGACCTGCGTGATGCGGATGCGGCGGCACAGATCGTGGAACGCACGGTGGCGGCGTTTGGCAGCGTCGACATTCTGGTGAACAACGCCGGGGCGACCAAGCGCGGCGACTTCCTGAAGCTGACCGACGATGACTGGGAGGACGGCTTCGCGTTGAAATTCCTGGGCGCCATGCGGCTCGCGCGGGCGGCCTGGCCGCACCTGCAGAAGAATCAGGGCTCGGTGCTCTTCATCGCGGGCGCGGGAGGACGCACACCCGGCGCGGATTTCACGATTGGCGGTTCGGTCAACGCCGCGCTGCTGTCACTGACCAAGGCCTTGGCAGACGTCGGTCTGCGCGATGGGGTGCAGGTGAATGCCGTGAATCCCGGTCTGGTGCGAACGGATCGCCTGCTGGCCCGGCTGCAGGAAATGACGAAAACGCAGGGCATCGATCTCGCGGCGGCGGAGCAGGCGATTGTCGCCGCTACCAAGAGTTCGCGCATCGGCATGCCCGAGGACATCGCGAATCTCGTCGCGTTCATCGTCTCGCCGGCGGGGCGCTTTCTCCAGGGGTCGCTGATCGACATCGACGGCGGACATACAAAAACCATTTAGCCGCGCGGCGGCGCCGTGGGCGCCGCATTTGAGATCTGAGATTTGAAATTTGAGAGGGAAGGGCGGTGCCCTTCACGAGCCCGGCCTCGGCTGCGGCCTCCGGTCTCAAATCGCAAATTTCAGATCTCAAATGGCGCCGCCGCCGTGCACGTCCACTGACTGAAGATTCAAATTGCGGCGCCCTCCCGCGGGCCGTTGGCTCGTCAGGCGTCGTCCCTCACCCCCTGCGCCGCTCACCCCTGTATCCCCATGTCTCCAATCAGCGTTCTTCGGTCCGCCTTTGTCCTGGTCACGCTCGGCCTCCTCTTCGGGCCGGCGTCGAGCCCCGCGCAGACGTCCAAGCGCGGCCTCCAGTTGCCGCGCAAGAGTGGCAGCCTGCAGCCCCCGGCTGAAAAGGAACTGCTCTATGTCGTGCTGCCCGGAACCCTCGAGGGATCGTGGGACCAGAACGGCACGGGCATCGTCGTCCTGGACGTCACGGACAACTACAATTTCGTCAAACGCATCCCCACCTGGAATGTGCCCGCGAGCCGGTATCCCGAGCAGGTCGCGGGCGTCACGGCCAGCACGGCGACAAACATGATCTATATCGCGGCGCGCGGCCGGCTCGGAGCGATCGATCTCACGACCGAGAAGATGGTTTGGGAGAACGCCTTTGACGGCCACTGCTGCGAGCGGCCCCAGATGGCACCGGACTCTTCGTTCATGTACGTGGGTTCGGATCTGAAGGACTACTGGTACGTGGTTAATCCCAAGACCGGCGACCTGATGACGACCGTGCGCTCACCGCTCAGCCCGAATGCGCACAACCTCAACCTCAGTCCCGACGGCAAGACCGCCTTCATGGCGCCGAACGGAAAGGTCATGGGCATCGCGGACACCACGACGCACACGCTGCAGAAGACGATTCCGTTCCCCGACAACGTCCGCGTCTTCGTCGTGAACAAGGACGGGACCAAGATTTATTCGAACCAGAACAATCTGATGGGATTCGTGATTGCTGACGTGAAGACGGGCAAGATCGAGCAGACCGTCGAGGTACAGGGCTTCGGCTGGCGGGAGAAGTGGAACCTCAACCCGCGGCCCCGCATCCCGCACGGCTGCCCGAGTCACGGCATTGCCCTGGTCAACGGCGAACGGGAGGTCTGGGTCGCCGACGGCATCAACAACCTGATTCACGTTTTCGACAACACGGTGAGTCCGCCGAAGCAGATCGACAGCATCAAGATGTCCGCCGGGCCGTTCTGGATCATGCCGAGCATCGACGGCACGCGCGTCTATGTTTCCTCGAGCGACGTCGTCGACGTGAAGTCGCGGAAGGTTATCGCGCAGTTGAAGGACGAGTATGGCCGCCCGCTCTACAGCGAGAAGCTGCTCGATATGATTTTCACCAACGGAAAGCTGACCCAGGTCGCTAACCAGTTTGGCAACGGGCTCGCCGATGACGGCGTGGTCATGGGCGTCGTGTCCGGCAAGAAGGAGTAAACCCCATGAGTTCCTCATCCTCCTCCGCCCCCGGTTTGAATCGCCGGCAATTCATCTCCCGCGTCGGCCTTGGCGCGCTGGCGCTCGGTCTTGGCGTTCGCGGCGTCGCGGCGACGGCCCCGAAGGGCAAGAAGCTGCAGGGCATCTTTCCGATCGCGCAAACGCCGTTTACGACCGCGGACAAGCTCGATGTCGGCGCCCTGGTGAAGCAGCTCGAGTTTCTCGATCGCGGCGGGGTGCACGGCTACGTCTGGCCGCAGCTCGCGAGCGAGTGGACGACGCTGAGCGAGGGCGAGCGACTCGAGGGCATGGCCGCCATCGGCCAGTCCGCGCGGAAGCTGCGCCCGGCGATCATCCTCGGCGTGCAGGGCCCGGACCTCACGACCGTGCGCCGGTACATCGGGGCGGCGGAGAAGGCCGGCGCGGATGCGATCATCTCACTGCCGCCCGCCGATACCAGCGATGTGAAGGCCGTCGCGAAGTACTATCAGGACGTCGGACATTCGACCGCGCTGCCGATGTTCGTCCAGGCCGTCGGCAACATGGACGTGGACCTGTTGCTGGAACTCTACCGCACGGTGCCAAACATGCGTTTCATCAAGGATGAGGCGGGCGATCCGCTGCAACGCGTGAAGCCGCTGCGCGAGCAGAGTCACGATGAGATCAAGGTCTTCTCCGGCAACCATGGCCGGAAGATGATCGATGAACTCGCGGCGGGTTTCTCGGGAAGCATGCCGGCGGCAGGCTTGGCCGATCTTTACGCCACGACCTTTGATCTCTGGCAGGCGGGCAAGCAGGACGCGGCCCGCGAGAGCCACGCCCGCACGCTGGCCGCGCTGGACCCGATGCTTCGCTACGGCATGGAGGGCATGAAATACGTGCTCGAGGCCCGCGGGGTGTTTACGACCCACGCGGCGCGCACGCCCCCGGCGACAGGTTCGAACTCGATGAAGGCCGCCGCGAAAATGGCGACGAGTGGCGGGGCGAAGACGAAACCCCTCGACGAAGCCGGCCAGCAGGAATTACGGGCTCTCATTGCTTCGCTGAAGCCTCACCTTAAGGCCTAAAGCTTTTAGCCTGAAGCCAGGAAGCCGGGAATCGAGCCGCTGCTCGTCGGCGGCTGGTGCGTGTCTTGTGCCTGCTATGGCCAACCCAAGCCCGTGGTTGGCAGCGAATATTTTTACGCAGAGTGCGCAGAGTTGAAGAGAGGGCGCAGAGGGGTTTGAGGGGATCAATCAGCTCGAATTCTCAACCGGCTCCGTGCCCTCCGTTGACCTCTGCGTCCTCTGCGATCTAATCCCGCACCCGGAATTGGGCGTGCACGAGGCCCGCCCCTACACCGACTGCCCGTCGAAACTGTTAACGGAAAGCCGTCACACGCCACACGGCACTCGTCACAACTCACACGTCACACCCCGTCCGCCACTCGCTCAGGCTCGCAGCCACGATGCGTTACTCCGGCAGCGCGAACGACAGGATGTTCGCACCCGACGCAATCGCGACGTACTGGCGACCGTTGACGCTGTAGGTCATGGGCGAGGCCTTCCACATCGCGCCCGCCTCGAAGTGCCAGAGCGTCTTGCCGGTGGCGGCGTCGACCGCCGCGAAGCCGCCGCTGGATTCGCCGTAGAACACGAGCTTCGTCTTCGTCGTGAGCGCGCCGGAATAGTTGCCGTCGACGACGGTCTTTTCCATCGGGGCGATCTGCTCGATTTCCCAGACGATGTCGCCGTTCTCGATGTCGAGGGCGCGCAGGAAACGCTTCGCGGGATCGGCGGGATTGTTGACCGGGAGGAAACCGCCGGCCTTCGCCTGCTTGTAGATGCTGCAGTCCTCGATGCTCATCACGTAGAAGAGATTCGTCAGCGGGTTGTACGCCGTGGAGAACCAGTTTGTGGCGCCGCGGACCGCGGGGCAGGTGATGACGCCGGCGGGGGTGGTGACATTGTTCGGCGTGAGGATCGGCCGGCCCTTTTCGTCCACACCGGAGGACCAGGTGAGTTTGCTGACGAAGGGCTTCGCCATCAGGAATTCGCCGTTCGTGCGGTCGAGCACGTAGAAGTAACCGTTGCGGTTGGCGTGGAGCAGCAGCTTGCGATCGCGGCCGCGCCACTTCGCATTCACGAGGACCGGCGGCTGGTTCGCGTCCCAGTCGTGGAGGTCGTGCGGCGTGAATTGAAAGTGCCACTTGCGCTCGCCGGTCCTGGGATCGATGGCGATGTCGCAGTTCGTGTAGAGATTGTCGCCCTCTCGATCCGTGCCGTCCGTGTCCGGCCAGGGATTGCCCGTCGGCCAGTAGAGCAGGCCGGTCTCGGGGTCGTAGGTGCCGGTCAGCCAGGTCGCGCCGCCGCCGAGATGAATCGCCTCGCCCTTCCAGGTTTCGGAGCCGGGTTCGCCGGGTTTCGGCACGGTCCAGTGCCGCCAGGCCAGTTTACCGGTGGTTATGTGATAGGCCGCGATGAATCCGCGGATGCCGCTGTCGCCGCCGCCCACGCCGGAAATCACGAGGTCGTTCACGACGAGCGGGGCCGAGGTGGCGCCGAGTTGCTTCGACGGCGTCTCGGGCATGTCGGTGTCCCAGAGCAACGCGCCGGTCAGCCGGTGCAGGCAGATCATATGGGCGTTGTCGGTCGTGAAGAAAACACGGTCGCCGGAAACCGCGGTGCCGCGATTGGCGCCGATGGCCGCATCGCCGGCGACGGTTCCGGCGGCACTGCGCGGACGCGAGTAACGCCACACCTCGCGGCCCGTGCGGGCGTCGAGCGCGCGAACCATGTTCGGGCCGCTGACGAACATCATCCCGTCGACGACGAGCGGCGTGGTCTCCAGAGGCTGGTACTGCATCGGATGAATCCACTGCAGTTGCAGCCGGCCGACGTTTTCGGGCGTAATCTGATCGAGCTCGGAGTAGCGGTTGCCGCTGAGGCGCCCGTAGTAGGTGGGCCAGTTGCCGGGCTTTGGATTCAGGATGGCGGCAAAGTCGGCTTCGTCGGCGCGGGTGTCGGCCAAGGTTGACGTCGATTCCCCGATCCGCCGGCTGAGCCAGGCGATGAGGTTGGCGCGTTCCGAGGGCGTCGCCTCGAGGGCGGGCATGGTCGAACCGGGTTGGACTGTGATCCGCGTGTAGTCCGCGGCGGTGAGAAAATGCATCCGGCCGTCGGCCGACTGGAGTTGGAGATCGTGGCTGCCGCGATTGCGGGCGAAGCCCTCGAGCTGACCGCCGGATTTAAGTGCGACCGTCGCGCGGGCATAGCCTGCGGTCACGACGGCCGAGGGTTCGACGAGCGACTGTTCCAGTTCGCCGAGCGTGATCTGCTGGCCGACGTTGGACAGATCCGGACCGCCGGCGACGCCGCGTCCATCCACCATGTGGCACGACGCGCAATTGCCCTTCCCGAAGAAGAACTTCTCGCCGGCCGCGAGATCACCCGCGGGCTTCAGTTCGTATGCCGTGGCGTTGAGCGAATGCACGTATTGCGCGAGCTGGTCGATCGCCTCGTCTGGGAGCGGCATCGGCGGCATGCCGTTGGTCGTGCCACGGCGGATGACGTTGGCGATTTCGGCGGGAGTGCGGGTGCGAAGCTGCCGGCTGTTGCGCAACGCGGGACCGCGGTCGCTGCCCCCGGCCTCGCTGCCGTGGCAGATCGCGCAGTTTTGCACGAACATCTGGCGGATGTCGGCGGCGAAGCTGGCGGAGGAGGCCAGGACGAAGAGGACGGCGAGACGCAGGAACATGGCGAGGGAGGAGAAGGGGCGACAGAGCAGCGACGACGAGGGGCGGACGGCTGACGACGGACAGCAGGAACCGCGCGTTTACTTCGTGACCTTGACCACGAGGTAAACGAACGGACCTTTCACGTCCTTGAACCAGTGGGCCACGCCACTCGGGACGACGATGATGTCGCCCTTGACGAGATTACGCGGGGTGCCGCCGGTGATTTCCTTGCCGCGAATCTCAGCGGGACCGGAGGGTTTGGGTTCCACGACCTGGCCACCGGTCACGAAAGTCGCCTGGCCTTCAAGAACGTAGAAGATGTCGGTGTCGTGCTCGTGCACCTCGACGATTCCGGGACCGGTGCGCCGGCTGGTGGAAATCTTGAAGCTCGTGTTCTGCGCGAGCGACATGCCCTTGGCGATGGCCTCGTCGACCTTGGCATGATCGAGGTGCAGGACTTCCTTCGGCGGGGGAGGGAGATCGGCGGCGCTCAAGCGGACGGCGAGGGCGGCGGCGCAGAGGAGAGCGGAGAACAGTTTCATGGGAGGGGGTGGGTTGGGGGTTGAAGGGGGTAACTCCGAGCCAAGGGGTTCCCGGGCGGCGCGGCGAGTCGCAAGTCCGGCGGCGTTGTTTCTTGCCGGCTGGGCGCATCCGCTGTCGTGCTCGGGTCACCCCGATGAAAATCACGAAGGACACGAAGCTCATTACTTCACTGGCGGCGAAGCAGAATAATCTCGGTCCGGCGATGCACAATGCCGGCTTCGCCGCGCTCGGGCTGAATTTCATTTTCCTGCCGGTCACGACGGATGACATCAAGGGAGGGATCGCCGCCGTGCGCGGGCTGCGGCTGGTCGGGTCGACGGTGTCGATGCCGCACAAGCAGGCCGTGATGGCTCATCTCGATCACGTGGACGACGTCGCCCGGGCCATCGGGGCGGTGAACACGATCGCAAACCGCGACGGCGTGCTCACGGGCTACAATTCCGATTGGGTTGGTGCGATGGAGGCCTTGAAGGAGGTGACTGCGCTGGCAGGAAAGCGCGCCGTCGTGCTTGGCGCCGGTGGCGCGGCGCGGGCGATGGTATACGGACTGCAGCGGAACGGAGCGACGGTGACGGTGCTCAATCGTGACGCGGCGAAAGGCGAGGCATTGGCGCGCAGCTTCGGCGCCAATTACGCGGGTGGACTCGACCAACTCGCGGCGCTCCGCGATTACGAGGTGCTCGTGAATGCGACCTCGATTGGCTTCGGCACGACGGAAACGCCGGTGCCGGCCGGAGCGATCAAGCCCGGAGTGGTCGTGCTGGATGCCGTGTTCGTTCCCACCGAAACGACGTTCCTGAAGGACGCGAAATCACGCGGTGCCACGACGGTGCCGGGCTATCGCATGCTGATTCATCAGGCCTTGTTTCAGTTCGAACTCTTCACCGGACAGAAGCCACCGTTTGCCGTGATGGAGCAGGCCCTGCTGGCCGTCGTTTGATGCCCCAGTCGGTGCGGACAGGTATGGCTCACGCGAAGGCGCGGAGCCGCGGAGGTCAGTGATTAATTCAGCGGCTTGAAAGTAGCGCGGGTCTCCGCCTACAGCCGTCCCATAGGGTAGTCCGTCGAGCCAACACACCCCGCCCTGCGGGCACCCCTCTCCAGAGGGAATCTTGTCGAAACGCTTCTCGAAGGTCCCTTCTCGCGCCGGCCCCACACCGACCAGTGGAGGTTCCGTCGCGCGTTAGGCATCCTTGGACGGTGGGGGCACCGTCCCTCCATGGATTGCTCTTTGAGCGGAGAGCGAGCTGAAGTCTGAACGATCCGCCTGCCATGGAGGGCGGGTGCCCGCACCCGCCGATTTCGTTCCACTGTATCGTTCCGGCTCGAGAGGGATGGCGCGCAGCGCCGGGGTGTGTGGGCTCGGAATGGCTGCCCGAATACCGCCCGCATTTTGGAAAGTCATACATCGCCCTCCTCCGATCGTGCACGTCGTCCTACCTCGACGCACCGCCTTGGAGACCGGATTTTTGCCTGCCCATGGGACGTCTGTGGCCTCCGACCGGCCCGAAAGCAAAGGCCCGTGGACCTTGCGGATCCACGGGCCGAAGCAGGCTGGACTGGCGGACAGACTTAGAAGTCCATCTTGGCCGTCAGCGTGAAGTTCCGGGGCGTCAGATAGCTGAAGTTACCCGGGACTGACACGCGGGACGGATCGCTGAGCGTGCCGTCACGCGGAACGAACACGGTGTCCGACGTGTTGTGACTGCCCTGCGTCGAGCCGAACAGCGGGGCGCGGCGGTCGAGCAGGTTGTCAATGCTGAGGTCGAACTGGATCGACTTCGGGGCGAAGCGACGCGCTTCCTTCAGCCGCACCGTGTAGGAGAGGCTGGCGGTCGCGGTATGATAGCCCTTGGCCTTCACCCAGCTCGTCGCGTCCACGCTCGGGTCGTCGATCGCCTTGGTCGGGTCCTTCGGATCGCGGATGGTGTCGCCACCGCGATTGCCGACGTACTGGTCAGCGCGGATGTTCGCGCCGAGGCCCAGGCGGAGACCGTTCAGCGGACCGGTCCGGAAGCGGTAGTCGGTCGCGATGTTGGCCGACCACGGAACGCTCTGCAGCACCTTCACGCGCTGCTTGCCGCGAGAGGTGATGCTCGGGATCGTGGTGTTCACGAGGCCATTCCACCCGTTGACGGCGGCTTCCGCGTTCGCGAGGTTGATCTTCGTCGGGTCATTGAACTCGGGGCGAATGGACGCCTGCTGGGTGGACGCGTCGATCTGGATGCCGCCATCGGCCAGGATCTGACGGACGATCGGATCGGCGTAGGCGAAGTATTCCACGAGGTCGACGTTCGCATCGATGGCCGCAGCGTCGTTGGTGCCGAAGTTGGCGATCAAGCGCCAGTTCGGCCGCAGGTTCGCGGTCAGTTCGAACTCATAGCCGGTCGTGTCGTTCGTCTGCGTCGAGGCGATGTTGTTCGTCCGGAAGCGGGCGAAGTTACGGATGTTGCGGCCGTTCAGGTCGCCCACCGGTGCCAAGTCGCCGATCGCATTGTAATTGCCGAGGAAGCCGTCACCGACGGTGACGAGCGCACCCTTCTGATAGGCACGGTACCAACCCGCGCTGAACGAGAGCTTGTTGTTCGGCAGCGTGACGCGGATGCCGGCGTCCTTGCCCAACGCCGTGGTCGGGGGAAGGAACTTGTTCCAGACCGACTGGTTGGCGGTGCCGAAGCTGAACGTCGTGCTGCGGTTGGCGTAAACGCCGAGCCACTTGTTGATATTGATCACACCACCGAGGGTGCCGGTGTTCACGATGCGCTTCACGTCAGGCGAGTCGAAGTCGTCGCGGAAGCGGTCGTTCACATACTGCGGCTGCTGCATCGCGGCGCCGGCGATGTTCACGCGAGGACGCGTGTCAGCCGGAATCGGGGAACCCGTGGCGACGCCTGCGGCGTTCTTCGGGGTGTACATCAGCGTATCATAGTCCTTCGGGGCCGCCTGGCGAAGGACCAGCGAAACGCCGTCCCAGCCCGCCGGATGGTCACCCGGGGCCTTCACGCGATTCTGCGAGAAGTCGATGAAGTCACGGCGGAAGGCGCCGATGAGCACGAGGCGGTTCTTGAACATGTCGAAGTTGCCCGCGAACTGCAGGTACTTCGAATTACGCTCGGAGTCATACACGTTGTCTTCGCGGCGGGCGTCCCACATCCAGGTCGGGGTCAGGACCCGGGTCACGCTGGTGACGGGATCGACGACGGTAACCGGGCGGGCTTCTTCGATGAACGCATACTGCGGCGGGCGCGTCTTGTCGTCGAAGTAGGTACGGTTCCAGAGGAAGTACTCGTTGAGCTCGCCGTTGTTGATCCACGAGCGGGCGTCGGGGGTGATCCAGTCCGCCTTGAGCATCAGTTCGCTCGAGCGGTTGCTGACGGTGTCGATGTTGAGACCGCCCATGAAGCCGGCCTGCAGTTTGCCGAAGCGGGTGTCCTTCACGTACACGGACTGAATACGGAGGCTGTCGCGCTCGGTGAGACGGCCCTGCTTGTAGTGACCGCGCTCCTGATACGGATGGAGGAACCAGGGATTGGTCGTGCCGTCGGGAAGCGTGCGGACGATATCCATGTAGTACTCCTGCATGCCGCGGCGGCTGGTGGTGTCACCGAAGCCACGCACCGAATTCGAGTCGCCCGCGATTTCAACGAAGAAGCCCTGGAACGGCGCGTAGGTGAGATAGAGCGACGCATCGCGGGAGCGGGAGGCGTTGATCGGGAAGTTGTGGCCCGGATCATCGTAGAGCGGGGTGTCAGTGCGGTTCGGAACGGTGAAGAACGGGCTGCCCATCATCACATTCGCGTAACGCTGGTCGTCCGGAATTCCGGTCAGGCTGTCGATCATCGCCTCGGCGCGCAGCGACCAGCCAACCGTCTTGACCGGCTGACCCTTGAAGTAATTCGGCGCACTCGCGTTGTAGGCGAGTCCGGTCGTCCGGAAGCGATTCTGGAAGTTCAGCGCCTTGCCCGCGTAATCGGGATGCGTGACGAAGCGCTGCGGGAACCGGGCGATACCCATCTGGGCCAGCGAGGCCGCAGAGGGGGCGCCGGCACCGGTGAGCGGCGCGGCGAAGTCATAGGTCTTGCCGTCCCAGGCCGAGACGAAGTCGCGGTATTGGAACACGCTGACGGCACGACGGGTATCGAGGTACTCGAATTCACCGCGGGCGGTGAGTTTCGGCGTCACCTTGTAGGTGGTCGCGAAGTGGAAGCCCTTCTTGTCCTCCCAGAGACGATCGCGCCAGTCATTCTTGCTGCTGAACATCAGGTTCGTGCGAACCGCCCACTTGTCGGTGATCACGCGGTTTACGTCCGCGGTGAAACGATACTTGTCCCAGCTGCCGACCTGCGCACGAACCTCGGTCAGATCCTGGTTCATGAGCGCCTGCTTGGTGCCCGTGTTCTGGGTGCCACCAGCGCCACCGGCGCCGAAGAGGACGGCGTTCGCGCCGCGCGCGTAGTCGACGCGGTCGATGTTGAAGCTGTCCGTCACCGCATTGTACGGGAAGAAATTGCGGGTGGGGGTGTTGACCTGCACGCCGCGGACACGCTGCACGCTCGATTCGTTGCCGCCGTAAATGTAGACGCTGCCGTCGCCCAGGGCGTAGTCGGAGTTCGTCGTCCAGTTGGAGGCGGAGGCGATGTCGGTGATGTTGAAGGCGTCAAGGAACTCCTTCGTGATGACGGAAAACGCGACGGGCGTGTCCTTGAGCGCGGTGGAGATACGACCGCCGGCGAGGGCGCTGGCGGCGACGAATCCGACGTCGGAATCGGCGCTGACGCTGAACGGGTCGAGGCGGACAGCCTCGTTGGAGGCGGAGGCCGACGGAGCGGGCGCGCCTTGTCCGAAGGCGGTGGAAACGCTGAGTCCGGCGAGGACGGCAGCGGCGATAACTGCTGATCGAGTATCGGGTACTTTCATATGGGTTTGGCGTTGGAACCTGCCGTCCGCTCCCGTGAGCAGAAGGCAGAAACTTGGTAGTTGCAGACGGGCCGCGGAGAGGGCCTGGAAAACGAGGCAATGGACAGTCTTGCCGCGGAACGCCGACTTCACTCGGGTCAAGGGTCTTGGGGACCGAAGACGGCGTGTCATAAAATTGCCCCGCAGCGAGGGTTTGAGTCAATGGCGATTTGCCGGGTCATTCCCTCCGTCCGTCCCGACCTGGCACCCGGTCGCCGGGTGGCGGTTTTCCGGTCCGAACCGCGCTATCGTCAGGGAATTTGCCGGTGAAGCATGAATGCGGTTGCGGTGACCGGCTCCGGCTCTGAAATCACGCCCGTGAAGTACCCCTCTTTGCAACGGCTTGGCCGTGTTCGATGGTTGGCAGCTTTCAGTCTAACCTTCGGTCTCATCGCGGCCCGGGCCGCGGCGGCCGGCGAACCGGAGCCGTTATGGGCCTACGGTTTCCTCACGCCTCCGGCTCCGGGTGACAAAGCCGCCCCCCAGGCTTCGCCTTCCCGGGACTTGCGGAAGAACGAAGACCCGGGCGAGCAGACCCGGCTGCGTCACGTCGAGGGCAGCACGGCCGCCTACTCGCGGGTCGACGTGCGTGACGGCGGCCATGTGATCGACTGGTTCCCCGGCGATCATCCCCCGATGCCGCGGATCATCGTGAACGGGCCCGTGGCGATGGGGACCGCTGCCCGGGGCTGTGGATCGTGCCATCTTCCGACCGGCAAGGGTCGCCCCGAGAACGCTCCGGTCAGCGGCCTGCCCGTGGCGTATTTCATCCGGCAAATCGAGGATTTCCGCAGCGGCGCCCGGCAGTCGGCTGACCCGCGAAAGCCGAATACCGTCACCATGGCGACACTCGCCCGGGCGATGACGGATGAGGACGTTAGAATCGCCGCGGAGTATTTTGGCGCCATGCCTTGGACACCGTGGACCCGCGTCGTCGAGACCGACCTCGTGCCCCGGACCCGGATTTCCGGAAATCTCTTTCTCGCGATCGAGAAGGAACGAACCGAGGCGATTGCGGGCCGGATTATTGAGATGCCCGAAGACGAGGAACAGGCCGAAGGGCTGCGCAACCCGCGCTCCGGCTTCGTGGCTTATGTCCCGATCGGCAGTCTGAAGAAGGGCGAGAATCTCGTGCTCACCGGCGGTGTCAGCGTGACTGACGGGAAGATTGTTCCGGGCAAGACCACGGCGTGTATCACGTGTCACGGCCCCGATCTCAAGGGACTCGCCGACGTGCCCGGCATTGCGGGTCGTTCGCCGAGTTATCTCGTGCGGCAGATGTACGACTTGCAGCAGGGGAAGCGGAAGGGGCCTTCGGCTCCGCTGATGCAACCGGTCGTGGCGAACCTGAACGGCGACGACCTGGTGGCGATTGCCGCCTACGTCACTTCGCTGGTGCCGCCGCCGGCGAATTCCCCCTCGGTCAGTTCGCGGAATTGAAGGTGCGGCGCGTTCAGTAGCGCGTCCGCCGCCGCGTGTGCCGTGCCCGGCTGTCGGCCCGGGTCCAATCTTCCTCCCACGCGCCGATGAGCGAGTTGAGGTGGCGCAACTCGCGGCGGAGGTAATCGATCTCCGCGTTGAGATTGTGCTCGGTTCGCCGATGGAGGTGATCGCGCTTGCCGGCCAGCAGCGTGAAACGCCAGGGCGGCGAACGTCGATATCCCGCCAGCTTGCGCTCGATATCACGGCGTGAGGCCTCGAGTTCCTCGATCGCGCGGTTGAGCCGGCTCAAAGGGGAGGTGGCGGAAAGGATTTCATGCGCGGCCTCCCAGTCGACCTCGAGTCGAGCCAGCCAGTCGGCGTCCCCGGCGTCCCACGCCTGCTGGACCTCGTGCCAGAGACGCTCACGGCCGGTCGTCCAATCGCCGCCGCGATCCGGATGCAGGTGCTGCACGAGCCGCCGATAGATGTCACGGGCGTGCTGGGATCGGGCCGGCCGGGATTTGGCCGCGGGGACGTCGTCCTCGGGCTCCGGCGTCGACTGGGGTTCATCGGGGTCGACGGGTGCCGGCGTGGGTTGACGTTCCCGCTCCCGGTGCTCGCGCCAGAGTCGTTTCGCCGAGCGCCCGCTTGTGTAGGCCATTGCCTGCACCTGCTGGATCTTCCGGGCCTTCGCCTCGGACTCGGCATTGAGTTCGCGGAGCGTCGTGACGAGCAGGGGAAAGGTGCGGTGCAGCCACGCTTCGTAGGCGGGTGAATCCACCTCCTCGTGACGCCGGAGGTCGCGGGTGGCCTTTTCCAGACGCTTTCGAACGGTATGAAATTCGGCCCAGGCGGCATTCTGCAACCGATGGTGATCAATGACCAGCAGCGCGCGGAGCGGGGGAGCGGGATCCGGAGCCGCCGGGCGCGCCCGGGTGGGCGTGCGACGTCGGGAAAGGGAGGCGGAGCGTCCGGGCATGGGAGCGAAAGCAAGCCTCGGCAGGCCCAGAATGCGAATCCGGAACAGAAAATTTTTCTTCAGGGTCGCCCCAAGAGGGGCGACCGGCACTCATTTCCGCCGGAACAGTTCACTCTGAATCAGCGCGTGCACAAGTGACCGCAGCCCATGGGTGTCGGGCGCCGTCTGGTCGAGAATGGTCTCCACCGTGTCACGATCGCTGAATCGCACCGGGGCACCGGTGGCATAGACCGTGAGCTGATTCACCATGTTTCGCGCGACCCGCGACTCGTCCCTGAGCAGGAGGCGCTTGAACTCGCGGACATCCTGAAACGCGCGTCCGTCGGTGAACTGGCCGCTCGCATCGACCGGCAGCGCGAAATGGAATCCGTAAGGCCAGCCGTTCTTGCCCACGCCGACTTCGGCCGGGACGGCGGGTGACGAGGCCCGGTATCGGTCGCGCCACCCGCCGAGGACATCGAAGTTCTCGAGCGCGAACCCGGGCGGGTCGATGAGGCGATGACACACCGCGCAGCTTTCGTCGGCCCGATGTCGATCCAACTGCTGGCGGATCGTCACCGCGCCGCGGATATCCGGCTCCACCGCCGGCACCGCGGGCGGCGCGGGCAGCCGGGTGCCGAGAATGCGTTCCATGATCCACTTGCCCCGGATCACGGGCGAAGTCGTCGTGCCGTTGGCCGTGACTTTCAACACACTCGCCTGCGTGAGAAATCCACCGCGCGGACTGTCCGCCGGCAGTGTGACCCGGCGCATCGCAATGCCACTGACGCCCGGAATGCCGTAGTGCCGCGCGAGGCGTTCGTTCAGGAACGTGAAGTCCGAATCGACGATCAGGCGGGCGGGCAGGTTGGCCCGCAGCATCTCGGTGAAGTAGAGCCGCGACTCATCGACCGCGGCCTCCGTCAGCAGGTCATCGACGTAATAATCAGGATACAGCGCGGTCGAGGGCGTGTTCTCGTGGATGCGCCGGAGATCGAGCCAGCGATCGAGAAAGGCGCTGACGAAGCGCTCCGACCTCGGATCCCGAAGCAGCCGCTCGGTCTCGGCCCGCAGGTTCGCTGGATCCCGGAGCTCGCCGCGAGCCGCCCGGGCGCGCAGGACATCGTCGGGCTCCGAATTCCAGAGGAAGAGCGCGAGGCGCGTGGCGAGGGCCTGGTCGTCGAGAACGCCGGAGTTTTCGCGGAGGTAAACATACGACGGCGACGCCAGCACGGCCGTATAGCCGGTCAGCATCGCGGCGGTGAAACCGGTGCCGCGATCGAGCTGGCGCTGAATCAGCCCGACGAAACGCTGCACCTCCTTCTCATTCACAGGGTGGCGGTAAGCGCGGTCGAGAAAGCGGCGCAGCAGGCGCTCGGCGTCCGCGCGCGGCGCGGCACTTACGACCTCGGCCCGTTGCCTGGTCACTTCGAAATCATACAGCCCGGCGTCCGAACCCATGATGACGGCATCCCGTTTTCCGACCGGCACGGGCGTGACCACGGGAAGGTCGACGCCGCTTTCGCCTTCGCCCACGGCGCGAATCGGCAGGCTGTCGAACAGCAGACGGTAGCCCGCACCGGTCATCTCGTCCGCCAGCGGTCCCTCGACCTCGAGCCAGCGGAAGGCGACACCGGGCTGGCCGTCGGAACGGGCGAGGGGATTCGTGAAACCGCGTGAACCCGGCACCCGGTGCGCCCGATAGAGTCGCGCGGCGTCGGTCACGATCCACTCGTTGGGCAGGAGCCAGGACTCGACTTCAAACACGTCCGGCTGCGTCCCCAGATCGAAGCCGCCGATGCGACGCTTCAGGTCCCAGGTCCGGCTATAGACGGTGATCGGCTCTGGACCGCGACCCTCTGAAATGTCGTCGAAGTTCGGCGTGTACCAGGACGCCGGCTGCGGCACGCGCGTCCGATTTTGTCCGGTGCCCACGAGCCGGGTGGGATGTCCGCCGGGCCCCACCCAGACGCTGTAGCCGCTGAAACGCAGCCGGTAGCGTCCGGCCACCGGCACGCGAAAGCCGCTCCAGGCCGAGCCGAAGAAGATGTAGTCACTCGACGTCCAGCCGACGGCCTCCTGCTCCCGGAGAACGGGGTCGCCGGCGCCCACCGTGACGGGAGCCCGGGCGGCGCGCACTTCCGGTTGGGCCTGCGTGCCGAGCAGGGGAAACTTGAGCCAGTCGGGTTGGAAGCCGTTGAACGGTTGAAAGCGAAACGACACGTCGCCCGAGATCAGGCTCTTCGTCTCGCGGGCGTAGTAGCGCGTCGTGGTCGGCGGACGCCGGAACAACTCCGCGCTCATCACTTCCCGGAGTCCGGTGTCGGCGGCGCGGAGGTACTGCGCCAGGTGGACGGGCGAAACGTCGAGGGCCGAACTCAACTTGTCGAACAGGTGCGCCTCGCCGTCCTCGGGCAACAGTCCCTGAAGCTGGAGCCACGGCGCGTGGAGCAGATCGCGGATGGCGTTTTCGTACTCGCTGCGGTTGAGGCGCCGCCGGGTGGCCCGGCCGTCGGTGGCGAGCCCGGCCTCGGCCGTCCGCAGGGAGCCACCGAGATCCGCGAGGAACTGGCTCAAGGCCGCGACCGGCGGCCGCGATTTCGAGGCCGGTGGCATCTCTCCGTTCTGGACGCGATCGTGAACGCGGATCCAGAGCGGGAGATTCTCCGGATCTTCCGGCCGGAGTTCGAGCTGGGTAAGGTCGAGGCCCGCCTCGCGATCGACGTCGTTGTGACAAGCCGTGCAATAGCGATCGGTGAATCCAAACGGATCCGCGGCGGCCAGATGCGGCGGGAGTGCGGTCAGAACCGCGGCGGCAGACAGGACGAGAAGGGGTAACGCTCGCATCAAAGCGGGGTGGGCGGGATGGATATGGCCCCCGCGGCTCGGACGGAAAAGGCTTTAATCATCGTTTCCCGAAACGCGGAACCGCCTTCCGCGGAGTTCCCCGGGCTGGGGAAAGTTTCGGAATATTCGGGGAAATCGCGCCCGGGCCTTGCAGCCGGCTCGAAGCCGATGCCATAGTTGGTCGAGTTAACCCACCTAAATTCGTCATGATGCTTCCCCGAGTCTTCCTGCGGCAATGTGGTCTGGTGTTTGGGTTGGCCCTGCTGCTGACGGCGGGGTTCGCCGCCGACGATCGCAAGCCGTTCGTCACCTCGCCGACCCTGGCGGGCGAAGCCGCGGCGCTCATCAAGCTGCTCGAGCAATCGCACTATAACCGCGATGCCGTGCGCGCAGTGGACTACGCCCAGGTCATTCCGGATTTCATGGAGGATCTGGATTCGCAGCGGCTCTTCTTCCTCGTTTCGGACAAGACCAGGTTCGGCACCGACTTCGGCAAGAACGTCTATTACAACGCGGCCTTCCTCGGTAATATCAACGCGGCGTACGACATCTACCGCGTCTATGAAAAGCGGGTCGAGGATCGCGTCGCGTGGATTCTCGAGGAACTGCAGAAGGAGGTCGATCTGACGGCGGACGATTCGTATCCCGCGGATCGGTCCAAGGCCGAGTGGCCGGCCACGGGCGAGGAAGCCGACAGCCTCTGGCGGTCCCGCCTGAAGTTTGAGCTGATTTCGGAAATCCTGAACAAGAAGACGACCGAGGAGGCCGTGACGGCGGTCCGCAAGCGCTACGACCGGATGCTGAAGAACGTCCACGAGATGGAAGGCAGCGACGTCGCGGAGATCTACCTCTCTTCCATCGCCCATCTCTACGATCCGCACTCGACCTATTTTTCCGGCACGACGTACGACGAGTTCTCGATCCAGATGAAGCTCCAGCTTGTCGGAATCGGCGCGCAACTCGGGACCGAGGACGACTACTGCGTGGTGCGCGAAATCGTGCCCGGCGGCCCGGCGGACATCGGCAAGGAACTCAAGCCGAACGACAAAATCATCAGCGTGGCGCAGGCCACCGGCGAACCTGTCGACGTCATCGGCATGAAGGTGCGCAAAATCGTCGAACTCATCCGCGGCGAAAAGGGCACCCTCGTGAAACTCGTCGTGCAGCCCGCGGACAACCCCGATGTGTCGGGCCGGCGCGAAATCGTCATTACGCGCGACACCGTGAAGCTCAACTCGGCGCGCGCACGTGCGGCGGTCTTCCAACTCCCCGATGCCGAGGGCAAGACGCAGCCCGTTGGGGTGATTACGTTGCCGGCGTTCTATGGTCCGGCCAACGACGGTGACACCGATGCCGACAAGACGACGGCCTCGCTCGACGTCTCGCGGCTGATTGATCAGCTCAAGGCCGAGGGAATACAGGGACTCGTGCTCGACCTGCGTCGCAATGGCGGCGGCTACCTGAACGAGGCGATTGATCTCGCCGGGCTTTTCATTCCGCAGGGCCCGGTGGTGCAGGTGAAGGATCACGACGGTGGCATCGAGGTGGCGCGCGACATGAACTCCAAGGTCGCGTACAGCGGTCCGCTGGCGGTTCTCGTCGATCGCTTCAGCGCTTCGGCCTCGGAGATCGTGGCCGGCGCCCTGCAGAATTACGGCCGGGGGATCATCATCGGCGACAGCTCCACCCACGGCAAAGGCTCGGTGCAGACGATTTTTGAAATGAAGCGTGCCTCCCGCGCCCTCGCGCTCACGACCGAGAAGACCGGAGCCGCGAAGTTCACCGTGCAGAAATATTACCTGCCCAGCGGCGCCTCGACGCAGCTCAAGGGCGTCGTGCCGGACATCGTGCTTCCGTCGATCGACGATTATATCTCGAACATCGGCGAAGGCAGCCTGCCCCGCGCGATGGTGTGGGACCAGATCAGCACGAGTTTCTTCGACGGCGAGCCGCTCGATGCGAAGGTCCTGTCCCCTCTGCGCGAAGCCAGCGTCAAGCGGCAGTCCGAACTGCCGGAATTCAGCTTCCTGAAAAAGAACGTCGACTGGTTCAAGGAGCGCCAGGAACAGAAGACGATCTCCGTGAACCTCGAGAAGCGCCGGCTGCAGAAGGAAACGGACGACACCTTCCGCAAGGCCATGAAGCTCGAGAAGGAAGAGGTCGCGAAGACCGATTTTCCGTTCAAGCCGTTCTACCTCGGGCCGCCGCCGGTGCCGAAGATCAAGGCGCCCAAGAAAGAGGGCGATGAGGACTTCGGCCTCGATGACGACGAGAACGAGACCTACGTGAAGGCCGACGTGCACCTGCGGGAAACGCTGCGGGTGGTCAGTGATGCGATCAAACTCGGTCGCGAGCAGCCGGAGAAGTGGGCGCACAATCGCCTGCCTCTGACGGTCGGTGCGGGCGGTTGATTCATCCCGCAGCGCGGACGGCCTCGGGCGATCAATTCACCCGCGGCCGTGAAAACGGGATTCCCCTCGGGTGAGGGCGGACTACATTCCGGCGCATGAAAGCCCCGCGCCCCGTTCTGGCTGCTCTCGTTCTGTCACTGATCGCCGGCTTCTCGACCGGCCTGGCCCAGGCTCCGTCCGCGCCCGTCGTGACGGAGGTCGAATGGCAGCCGCTCGCGGCACAGGCGCGCCGGGTGATGGAGGCGCTCGATTATCTGGGCGAGCCGCTCACCGCTGAGGAACGCGTCCGGTTGACCCGGGCGCTGTCCGTCAACGGTCCTGCGGCTGTCGCGGAAATCCAGCGGGTGCTCGATGCGCGCGTGCTGTTCGCGGTGCGAATCAACCCCGAGATGCGTGTCAGCGTGACGGCGGGCGCAGCGCGGCCGGAGTTGGTGGAACAGGGCTGGCGGCAATTTCTGGTCAAGGTGGCCAACGAGGCCGGGACGACGGCGCGGCTCGTGGCCGTGAGTCCGCAAGCCCAGTCGCTGCACAACGCCCAGCGGATGGAAACGCCCTCCGACCTCCACTTCCACCATGGCGAGCCGAATGTGGCTCCGCCGCCGGCGGCGGACCTCTGGCTTGATCTGCAGATGTACGATGCGCAGCCGCTGATGCCCACGCTGAGCGGCCTCGGCGTGGAATACCGCATCGTCCAGCTTTACAGCCGCGATGCTGGAAGACGGGAAGCCAAGATCGGTTTCAATGTCGGGCAGGGCACGCAGGACATCGGTTTTCGTAATGACGTCGATCTGCTCTTCACCGCGAAGCCGGCGCATGCGGTGACGCTCCGGGTCCGCGACGAAAACGGACAGCCGGCGTCGGGTTCTTTCACGATCCGCGATGTCGCGGGGCGGGTTTATCCCTCTCAAGCGAAGCGACTCGCGCCCGACTTCGCCTTTCACCCGCAGGTCTATCGCGCGGACGGTGAGTCGATGCGGCTGCCGGCTGGCGACTACGATATCCGGTTCGAGCGGGGACCGGAATCCGTGCCGCAACTCCTCCGGATGCAGGTCACGCCGGAGACCCGGGAACTCGCGTTCCAGGTCGTGCGCTGGATCGATCCGTCGAAGTCCGGCTGGTGGTCCGGCGATCACCACATTCATGCGTCGGGCTGTTCCCACTACACGAATCCGACCGAAGGCGTGCTCGCCTCCGACATGGAGCGGCACATCGCCGGCGAGGATCTCAAGGTTGGCGCGACGCTGACTTGGGGGCCGGGCTTCGATTACCAAAAGCAGTTCTTCACCGGCGGCGTGGATGCAGGATCGAAGTATCCGTATCTGATTCGCTACGACATGGAGGTGTCGGGCTTCGGTTCGGAGCGTTCGGGTCATCTCTGTCTGCTGCGGCTGAACGACCTGATGTACCCGGGCGGCGATTCCTCGAAACACTGGCCCACGCTCGGGATGAATACGCTGCGGTGGGCGAAGAAGCAGGGCGCGTTGACGGGTCCCGCGCATTCGGGGTGGGGGCTGCAGCCCGCGGCGCCCGGTGAGGACACCGTGGCGGTGAGCCGGATTTCCCAAACCGTCCGACTCGCGACGAACGATCTGCCGAACTATGTCGTCCCACCCTACAATGGCATCGGGGCCAACGAATATATCGTGTCCGTGACGCACGAGCTGCCGGGACCGGACGGCAAGCTGTGGCCGGCGGTGGATTTCATGTCGCTGGTCGACACGCCGAGCGTGTGGGAGCTCAACATGTGGTATCACACGCTGAACGCCGGCTTCCGCACGCGGGTCAGCGGCGAGTCGGATTTTCCCTGTATCTACGGCGAACGCGTCGGCATGGGCCGCAGCTACGTGAAGCTCGAGGGCCGGCTCGACTACGACGCGTGGTGCGAGGGCATCCGCGTCGGGCGCAACTACGTGGGTGACGGCAAGAGCCATCTGATGGAGTTCGCCGCCGCCGCCGGAAGCATGACCGTCCGCATGGGCGAAAACGGTAGTGAGTTGAAAATCGCGCGCCCCGGCGCGGTGCGCCTGACCGCCCGGGTGGCGGCGCGGCTGCCGGCGCAGCCCGACGAAGCGATTCGACGGACGACGTATGCGACGAAACCGTATTGGGACATTGAGCGGGCGCGGATCGGCGACAGCGCGGAGGTACCGGTCGAAGTCGTGGTCAACGGCTACCCGGTTGCGCGCACGACGATCGTCGCGGACGGCCAGATGCGGGACGTGAGCTTCGACGTCGCGATCGAGCGCAGCAGTTGGGTGGCGTTGCGCATCCTGCCCTCGTCGCACACGAATCCCATCTGGGTGATGGTCGGCGACAAACCGGTGCGGCCCTCGCGTCGCAGCATCGAGTGGTGCCTCCAGGGTGTCGACCAGTGCTGGTCCCAGAAGGAGCGGTTCTATGCGCCCGCGGAAATTCCGCAGGCCAGGCTCGACTACGAACACGCGCGTCAGGTTTACCGGCAGCGGCTGACCGAGGCGGAAGTGGAGTAGCGGCTTTGTCCGTTCGGGCGTGGACGAGCCCCGCCCCTACAGCCCCAGTGTAAGGGCGCGCCCGACACAGCTTCCTGGCTTCAGGCTCAACCCCGCCGGCTTGCCGCGACGGTGTGAATCGGCCCGCGCAGCAGTTACTTTCCCTTTCGCGTCGCGAGAAAAATCCCCGGCAGAATAAGCGCGGCGCCGGCCCAGTGAAACGGCCGGATCGATTCACCGAGCACGAGCCAACCCATCAGGGCGCCGTAGATCGGCCCGAGATAGAGCACCACCGCGACGCGCGAGGCGCCGAGTTCCCGGAGCATGAAAGAGTAGGCCAGGTAAGCGCCGACGCCGGGAATGATCGCAGTCGTGGCGATGTAGCCCGCGTTCTGCCACGAGAGCTCGGAACTCATGAACCAGACGGCCTCGGCGATTGCGAAGGGCAGAATCACCAGCGCGCCGCCCAGGGACGTGAGTGCCAGGCGGGCCGCCGGTCCGAACGCCGTCGGCCAGGCTTTCAGCAGGAGTGTGTAGGCCGCCCACGAGATCGCGGCCACGAAGATCCACCAGTCACCCGGGGTCAGCTCGACCGCCGAGAGGCCGCCCCATTCACCCTTGAGCACGATGTGAAAGAAGCCGGCGAGCGCCACGGCGGTGCCCGCGATCTGTGCGATGCCGATGCGCTCCTTCAGCACCAACGTGGAGAACAGCGCGACGAGCACGGGCGAGATCGCGTAGATCAATCCGATGTTCGTCGCGGTCGTGGTGCGGCCGGCGATGTAGACGAAGGCGCCGCAAATCCACATGCCGAGCGCGCCGAGCACGAGGAAGCGGCCTGCCTCCTTGCGCACGGCGCCGCCGTGACTCGCAATCTCGCGCCAGTGCATCGCCGCCATCAGGGCGCCCGCCAGCAGCCAGCGTCCGAGCGCCAGCATGTGGGGCGCAATCGTGTGGCTCGCACTCCGCGCGACCAGGTAGTTCACGCTCCAGCAGGCCGGTGTGACGAACATGAGCGCCACGGCCCACTGCTGGCGGCGGTGCGGCGTCATCGTGGATAAAGAGGGCGGGAGCGGTGGTGCGACATGGCCAACAAAAAGCCGCACCGAAACGATGCGGCTTGAGCAGGCGCCGGCGAACGGAGCCGGGCGTCAGTCGACCTTACTTTAGCGCGGCCTGATAGTTGGCCTCGGCGGCATCCCAATCGACGACGTTCCACCACGCGGTGATGTAGTCGGGACGGCGATTCTGGTAATTCAGATAGTAGGCGTGCTCCCAGACATCGAGGCCGATGACCGGCTTGCCCTCGATGCCTGCGACGGCCTTGCCCATGAGCGGGCTGTCCTGGTTCGCGGTGGAACCGATGGCCAGTTTCTTGTCCGGAGTGACGACGAGCCAGGCCCAGCCGGAGCCGAAGCGCGTGGCGCCGGCCTTGGCGAAGTCTTCCTTGAACTTGGCGAAACCGCCGAGCTGCGCCTCGATCGCCGCGGCGAGCTGACCCTTGGGCGCGCCGCCCTTGCCGGGGCCCATGACCGTCCAGAAGAAAGCGTGATTGCTGTGCCCGCCCGCGTTGTTGCGGATGACGCCGCGGATGGCCTCGGGGACCTTGCTGAGGTCAGCGATGAGGGCGTTGACGTCGAGAGCCGCCAGCGCGGGATGATCCTTCAGGGCGTTATTGGCATTGGTGATGTATGCCTGGTGATGCTTGCCGTGATGGATTTCCATCGTCTTGGCATCGACGTGAGGTTCGAGCGCGTTCGAGGCGTAGGGCAGTTTCGGAAGTTCGAAGGCCATGGGAGTGTGATTTGAGTTGGGAACGAAACGGAGCGGGGGTTGGAACAAATGCATCATCATCACGATGCGTCAATGGCCCGTTGCGGATTGGCCGGCGCGCCATCGGTCATAATTAGTTCCGCCCTGCCTCTGCGCGGCCGCGACATCCTAGGCCCTCTGCTCCGGCCATTGGCCACGAGACGCCCCGTCCCCGGTTCGATTCCTGAATTCCTGGCTTCCGGCTCAAAAATCCGGGCCGGGCCGCTCACCGTTCACGCGTCCGGCGCCTCGCGCTTCAGCCGGAAGAACGCCTGCAGCAGGTCGCGGCATTCCGCCTCGAGCACGCCGCCAGCGGTGAGTTCAACATGGTGATTCACCCGCGGCAGGTCGTTGAGATTCGTCGCTCCGCCGAGACAGCCCATTTTCGGATCGGGGACGGCGTAACACACGCGGCGAACCCGCGACATCAGCATGGCCCCCGAGCACATCGGGCACGGTTCCTTCGTCACATACAACGTCGCGCCGGCGAGCCGCCAGTCGCCGATCCGGGAGGCGGCCTGGGTAATCGCGAGGATCTCGGCGTGGGCGGTGGGGTCGTGGGCGCCTTCCACGGTGTTGTGCGCCGCGCCGATGATTTCACCGCCCAGTTCAATGACCGCGCCGATGGGAACCTCGTCCTCCCGCCAGGCATCGATGGCCTGATTATACGCGAGACTCATGAAGAACACATCATCACGCACCAGCTGGGACGGAAACCGCTTCTCAAACGGGCAGGGCGGTGGCGAGGTGGGCGGGAGCGACATGGGCGGGTCGAGCGGGAGGGAAGCCTTGACTAAGTCCGCCGAAATCTGCCTTACAAGGTGCTTTTGAAGCACGAACCTATGATGATTCGCACCGCGAACAAACCCCGCAACACCCATGGCTGAGTCGATTGAGGTCGAGGGGAAGGTCGTGGCGGTGCTTCCGGGGACGATGTTCAAGGTGCAGTTGTCGAATTCGACGGGACACGTCGTGCTCGCCCACATTTCCGGAAAACTCCGGAAGAACTTCATCAAGATCGCCGCTGGCGACACGGTGAAGATGGAGATGAGCCCGTACGATTTGGACAAGGCCCGGATCACGTTCCGCATGAAGGAAACGAATCCGAATTACACCCCGCCGCCTCGCCGGCGGTTCTGAGTCAGGTTCAGGCCTTCGGGCACCACCCTCCAAGAGGGGCTCACACTTCGGTGGATGTGATTGCGAGGTAGCCCTGCCCGTGAGGGCAGGGACCTCTTCTGCATCGCTCCGCAGTACGTCGTCCCGCTGCTCACCCAGCGGGCTACAACGATCAACGGCCGCAATTTTCGGCGTCCTTCGCATTCGCTGGCGACATTCGATCAAGCGGGCCTCAACGTTTCGTCATGCTGAGGCGCCCGCGTCCCACTCCCGCCGAGACCGCCCCCCGCGGTTTTGCCGACGACCGCGATGCGTTTCTCGCCTTCATCGAGCTCGAGCGCGGACTCTCGCGCAATACCGTCGCCGCCTATCGGCGCGACCTCGATCAGGCGGCGCAGGTTTTCGCGCAGCAGGGCGTTGCTGGCTGGCGCAGCGTCACCGCGGAGCAGGCCGCGTCGTGGGTCCATGGTCTCAGCACGGCGCGCTACGCCGTGGCGAGCCTCGCGCGGAAACTCACGGCGCTGCGGATGCTGGCGCGTTTTCTGGTCCGCGAGAAACTGCGCGAGGATGACTTCACGGCGCTCCTCAGCGGGCCGAAGCCGGGACGCAAGATTCCCGAGACGCTCACCGCGGACGAAGTCTCGCGCCTGCTCAATGCCGCGAACGGCGGTGACGCCCGATCACTGCGCGACCGTGCCTTGCTGGAGTTGTTTTACTCGAGCGGGCTTCGGGTTTCCGAACTTGCGGCTCTCAGCCTGCAGCAGGTGGATCTCGAGCACGGCTTCATCCGTGTGTTCGGCAAGGGCTCGAAAGAGCGGATCGTGCCGGTCGGCGAGAAGGCCCGCGAGGCGTTGCTGACCTATCTCACATCCGGCCGGCCCGCGCTGGTGAAGCCGAAGACCGGCAGCCAGATTTTCCTCAATCCCCGTGGACTTGCGCTCTCCCGCGTGGCCTTGTGGATGATCGTGAAGAAGCAGGCGAAGCGGGCGGGCCTGGCGAAGAACGTGAAGCCGCACGGCCTGCGTCACTCCTTCGCGACGCATCTGCTCACCGGCGGCGCCGACCTGCGTGCGATTCAGGAAATGCTCGGGCATGCCAGTATTTCGACCACCCAGATCTATACGGCGGTCGAACCGCAGCGGCTCGTGGCGCACCACGCTAAATTTCATCCACGCAATCGCGAGGCGTGACGCCGGGTGGCGCGGCGCGTCAGTCTGTCATGAGTGCGAATGGAACCTGACCTCGGGGAAGTGCGTCAACAGATGGATGTTGGTCTGTACGTGCGCGCCTTGGACACCGGGGCCGATTCCCTGCGTTCCGCCGTCCTTTGCCTGACTTCTGCATGAAAAAACGAATTTTCCTCACCACGATCATCGCCCTCGCGGTGGTCGCCGCGATCTTTGGAACGAAGTTCCGCAGCCTGAAGCGGGAGGCCGCAGCCATGGCCGCCATGCGTCCCCCCGCCGCCGCGGTCACCACCGCACCTGCCACGTCCGGAGCCTGGCGCAACACGCTCTCGGCGGTCGGTACGGTGGAGAGCTACCAAGGGGTCGCCCTGCGCAGCGAAATCGAGGGGCGCGTGACCGAGGTGGCGTTCGATTCCGGGAAAACGGTCAAGGCTGGCGAGGTGCTGGTGCAAATGGACACCGCCACGGAAGTCGCCCAGTTGAAGGGACTCGAGGCCGGGGCGCGACTCGCCGCCGCTTCCCTGGAGCGCGTCCAGAGTCTCCGCGAGACCAACGCGAACACGGCTTCCGATCTCGATACCGCGCAGGCCAATCATGCGGAGGCCCTCGCGGCGATCGAATCGCTCAAGGCCACGCTCGCCAAGAAGCGGATCGTCGCTCCCTTCGCGGGCCGCGTGGGAATTCGGCAGGTGAACGTGGGACAGTTTCTCAACAAGGGTGACAGCATCGTCTCGATTGAGGCGGTGAATCCGGCCTACGTGGATTTCGCCCTGCCCCAGCAGGAACTGCCCAACCTCAAGGTCGGCCTGCCCGTCGTAGTCAAGGTGGACGCATTTCCAGGGCGCGTGTTCGAGGGCACGATCGAGGCCATCGATCCGCGGGTGTCCGCGGCCACGCGCAATCTCCGCCTGCGGGCCGTCGTGCCAAACACCGACGAGTCGCTGCGGGCCGGCCTCTTTGCCCATGTGGCGGTCCAGTTGCCCGATGAGACGAAGGTCCTCGAGCTGCCCGCGACGGCGGTGGTCTACAGTCCTTATGGAAATTCCGTCTTCGTCGTGAACGAGAAGGCGGGAACGGACGGGGCCAGGTCACTCGTCGCCGAGCAACGCTTCGTCACCACCGGCGGGAAGCGGGGCGACCGCATCGCGATCCTCAATGGGCTCAAGGCCGGGGAGCAGGTGGTGACGGCGGGCCAGATGAAATTGCGCAATGGCTCGGCGGTGATCGTGAACAACACGGTCGTGCCGGCCAACAGCCTGAAGCCGACTCCCGCCCAGAGCTGAGCCCGCGCGCATGAAATTCACGGATCTCTTCATCCGCCGTCCGGTGCTCGCGACGGTAGTCAACCTCTTCCTGCTGCTGGCCGGGTGGCAATCGATCCGCTCGCTTACGGTGCGGCAGTACCCGCGCACGGACAACGCGGTCGTTACCGTCAGCGTCGTCTATCCCGGCGCGAACGCCGACCTCGTCCGCGGCTTCGTCACGACACCACTCGAGCGTGAAATCGCCTCGGCGGATGGCATCGATTACGTCGAGTCGTCGAGCCGCCAGGGCTTCGCCAGCATCACGGCGCGACTGCGGTTGAACTTCGATCCGAACGACGCGCTGACTCAAATCACCGCCAAGGTGAACAAAGTCCGCGGCGATCTGCCGGCCGGCGCGGAATCGCCGGTGCTCGACGTCTCGGTCGGTGAAACCACGGCGTCGGCGTATCTCGGTTTCTACAGCGACACCCTCGAGGCCAACCAGATCACAGACTACCTCGTGCGCGTGGTGCAGCCGAAGTTGTCCACCGTGCCCGGGGTGCAGCGGGCCGATGTGCTCGGCGCGCGGACCTTCTCCATGCGCATCTGGCTGAAGCCGGATCGCATGGCGGCGCTCGGTCTCGGCGCGGCGGAAGTGCGGGCGGCACTCGCATCGCAGAGCTTCCTCTCCGCCGTGGGCCAGACCAAGGGTTCGATGCTCACGGTCTACCTCACCGCGCAGACGGATCTGCGCTCGGTGGCGGAGTTTCGCGATATCATCGTCCGGGAGAAGAACGACGAACTCGTCCGGCTGCGGGATATCGCCGATGTCGTGCTCGGCGCCGAGGATTACAACACGTCGGTGAAGTTCTCGGGCCAGAACGGCGTCTTCATCGGCATCTTCGCGCTCCCGACCGCGAACGCGATCGATGTGATGCAACGGGTCCGCGAGGTCATGCCCGAGTTGCAGGCGCAGCTGCCTCCGGGGCTCAAAGCGAAGGTCGTCGCGGACCTCACCGAGTTCATCACCGACTCCATTCGCGAGGTCATGAAGACGCTGATCGAGGCGATGTTCATCGTCGTCGTCGTCATCTACCTCTTCCTCGGTTCGTTCCGCTCGGTATTCATTCCGATCGTGGCGATTCCGCTCTCCATCGTCGGTGCCTGCACGCTGATGCTGGCGATGGGCTTCACGATCAACCTGCTGACCTTGCTGGCGATGGTGCTGGCGATCGGCCTCGTGGTGGACGACGCCATCATCGTGGTGGAAAACATCCACCGGCACATCGAGGAGGGGCTCGCCCCGCTGGCCGCGGCCCTGCAGGGCGCGCGCGAACTCATCGGCCCGGTGATCACGATGTCGATCACGCTGGTGGCGGTGTTCGCCCCGCTGGGCTTCCAAACCGGACTTACCGGGGCGCTGTTTCGCGAGTTCGCGTTCACGCTCGCCGGGGCGGTGGTGATCTCGGGCTTCGTCGCGCTGACGCTGACGCCGATGCTGTCCTCGCGGATTCTGCGGCATAATCCAAATCCGCGTGGGCTCGAGCATCTGCTCGACACCGGCTTCCAGAAACTGCAAGCGCTCTACGAACGCGTCCTGCACACGGTGCTGGAGACGCGCCCGGCCGTCGTGGTCGTGGCGGTGCTGGTCTTTGGATCGATCATTCCCTTCGTGATGATGTCGAAGAGTGAACTGGCGCCTTCCGAGGACGACGGGATCATCTTCATGCAGGCCCAGGCGGCGCCGAACGCGACGATCGAGCAGACCGAGATGTTTGCCGATCAAGTGTCCGAGGTGATCCGCCGGAATTATCCGGACGAGACGGCCGAAATTTTCCAACTCAGCGGCTTTGGCGGCACCCCGAACACGGCCTTCATCGGCTGGCGGCTCAAGCCCTGGAGCCAGCGCAAACGCGGCGCGGCGGAGTTGCTCGCCGAGATTCAGGGCCGGGTCGCGACAGTGTCGGGCGTAAACACGGCGGCGTTCCAGCGTCCGCCGCTGCCGGGTTCGGCCGGCGGGTTGCCCGTGCAGTTCGTGATCGGCTCGACCGAAAGTCCGCAGCGCGTGGCGGAAGTCGCGGACGATCTCGTCCAGCAGGCCATGAAGAGCGGCCTGTTTGTTTTCGGGGATTCGAACCTCAAGTTCGACCAGCCGCAGATCGACATCGAGATCGATCGCGAGAAGGCGGCCGCGCTCGGCGTGAACATGCAGCAGATCGCCGCGGATCTTGGCTCGATGCTCGGCGGCGGCTACGTGGGCCGGTTCGCGATCGAGGGGCGCGCCTACAAAATCATTCCACAGGTGACGCGGCTCGCCCGGCTGAACCCGGAGCAGCTCAAGGATTACTATGTCTCGACCACCAAGGGCGGGCTCGTTTCGGTTGCGACCTTTGCGACCCTGCGCGAGTCGACCCAGCCCCGGGAGCTGAGGCGCTTCCAGCAACTCAATGCCGCGACGGTTTCATTCCTGCCGGCTCCGGGCGTTTCGCAGGGGCAGGCCCTCGACTACCTGCGGACGCAGGCGCAGTCGTTCCCGCTCGGCTTCACCGTCGATTACGCCGGCACCTCGCGGCAGTTCGTGCAGGAGGGCAGCTCGCTCACCAGCACCTTCACCCTCGCGGTGCTCGTGATCTTCCTCGTGCTCGCCGCGCAGTACGAAAGCTTCCGCGATCCCTTCATCATCATGATGTCGGTGCCACTCTCGATCGCGGGCGCGATGGTTTTCCTCTTCTTCGGTTTCGCGACGTTGAACATCTACACGCAGGTCGGACTGATCACGCTCGTGGGACTGATTACGAAGCACGGCATCCTGATCGTGGAGTTTGCGAACAAGCTCCAGGAGGAACGGGGACTCTCGATCCGCGACGCCGCCCAGCATGCGGCCGGCGTGCGGCTGCGTCCGATTTTGATGACCACCGCGGCGATGGTGCTCGGCGTTCTGCCGCTCGTCACCGCCAGTGGGGCGGGCGCCGCCAGCCGGTTCTCGATCGGTCTTGTCATCGCCAGCGGCATGTCGATCGGAACGTTCTTCACGCTCTTCGTGGTGCCGACCTTCTACACCTTCCTCGCCAAGGATCGCCGGCCCAAGGCCGTCGCCGACGGCGCCGAACCCGCCTCGCACCTTCCCGTGCGTGAGGTGGGGCAGCACGTGTAAGACGCGGGCGCGCACGAGGCGCGCCCGACGAAGGGGTGGAGGGGCGGGCCTCGTTACCCTTGTCTTCCGTCCCGACACTCGTCCGCGCCCGGATGGCTACGGTGTTTCTTCATCCGCCTTAGAGGAGCGCCATCCCGATCAGGCCAAGCACGATGAGCGCGGCGAGGGCCGTGAGAATTTTGCGTTCCGAGGCGGTGGTGGAGAAGGGCATGTGCCACCGTGGGGCGCGCCGGGAAGCGGTGGAAGTGTGTCGAAGCCCCCGATTTGGGTGGGTGCCACGACCCCGCGAATATTACAGGCCGAGACCCTTCAGCCGGCCGAACAAGGTGCCCACAAGCGGTTCCTGGGCGATCTGGGCCCACGGACGATTGCTCGAGAGCCGCACGAAGACTTGATCCCCGTCGTGCCGAAAGCCGTAGCGCCAGGCAATGCGCAGGAGTTCCGTGGCCGAGTAGGGATCGCGGTAGGAAATCGTTCGCCCGTCGTAGAGGTGCCAGAACCAGACGTGTTGCGGCGAGTCACCCGATTGGAAGAGCCGGTACTCAGCGTCGGCGATCGTGCGGTCTTCGAGGTCAAGCTGCACGCGGGGCGGCGAGGTGGGCAGGGGCGTCCAGCCGGAACCTGGCAGGCAGGCATCCGGGGTATGCGACGCCACCAGACTGACCGGTGCCTGTCCGGCGCGCCAGTACGCCAGGTAAAGTGTGACCTCCGTGGGATCGGAGCCCGTGGTGCGCCGGTAACGGCGCTGGGCAAGGTAGTTCGTCTGCAGGAGGCCCGAGAATTGGTAGAGGTCGCTGGTCTGCACTTCCCAGCCGTCCGCCGCGGCAGGCAGCAGGCCGAGCAAATCGGGCGGCGGGACGTCGCGGCGAATCGAAGGCCGCGTGTTCAGGACAAAGACGACCACAAGGGCCGTGGCGAGCAGCGTGCCGGCCGCGAGAGTACGGAACCGCCAAAGGGCGAGGGGCGTTGGGTTCGGGGCGGCGGCGGGAGCGACGGGCACGGCGCGCCGAGCCGGCTCGAGCGCGACGGCGAGTCCCCCGAGGATGGCAGCGGTGACTCCGAGGACCGCGAAGCCTGTCACATCGTGCCAGGTACCCGAGATATCGACGCCGCCGTTGGACAACAACGTGAGGGTAAGCGAACGAAGGAAATTCATTCCCAGCGCGAGCGGTGCGGCGAGCAGGATGATGAGCGCACGTGCGCCCGTTCTCCGCACCAGCGTCGCCGAAAAGAAGAAGCCCGCAAAAACGCACGAAATGAGGCTGCGCACGCCGCTGCAGGCCTCTTCGACGCCGACCGTGGTGTTGGCGAGTTCGATGATGTTGCCATGGCGGATCGCCGGCACGCCGACCAGGTGCAGCGTGTGGAGGACACTTTCGCTGACCCATAACTGCAGTCCGAGGGTGAGCCGGGTGTACGTCCCGGGTGGAATCGGCGCCGTCAGGAGCCAGAGAACAATCGCCACGATGGCCGGCCAGTTAAAGCCAATGAGGCGGGTGTCTTCCGCCGCATAGTGCAGCAAGGCGGCGCCGAGGAAAAGCACCACGGAGAACGTGAGCGTGGCGGTGACAATTGCATGCGTCCAATCCACCGCCGCGGCGTAAAGCCCCGCCGCCGTCAGCGCCGCCAGTGCGCCGCCGAGCAGGGTCACAAATCCGACATTCAGCCCGACGGTGCGCCGCAGATAACGAGGCGTGCCGTTGGCGCGGCCCTCCCAGAGGAGCGCCAGAAAAACGATCGGCATGAAGAACCCGTGGGAGAGATCCGGGTTGCCCCGCCAATCCGGCCAGAGCCGCGCGCTCAGCACCGCGACGGCGACGCCGAGGGCGACGACGTTTATCTGCGCCATCCTGGGGAGCCGCGCCCAGGAAACCGAGAAGGGCGGCGTGGACATCAGGGAATTTGCACCGTCACGCGCGGACGGGGCGGCGGATAACGTTCCAGCAGCGCGTATGTGACCTCGAGCGGCAGCGGTAGCAGGGGGAGCAGGGTTGTGATGGCACGGTCCGGCATCTCGCCGCGAAAGAATGACTCGACGATGCCGAGCGCGATGAACGGCGTGCTGGAGGATTCCTTCAACCGGCTGGTGACTTGATGCAGCCGGGTCGTGTCGCCAACCGCTCCCGCCGTCGCGAGCAAGGAGAACCACGAACCGACGGTCTCGTTGTCCATCGGCAGGGCGATCCGTTCGATTCGATCCCACAGCCGTCCGAACGCCGCGTCATTCGGATGCCGGATGAGATGGGCGCACAGGATGCGGATGGCGGTGGCGTCGAGGCGGCCGGCGAGGAGGTCGTCGATCTGCTGGTTCAGGTTCGCGGTGGCACCGTGCGCGGCGAATGCGTCGAGGCGCAAGGCGGCCGAATCCCGTCGGTCGAGCACCTCCGAGTGCTGGGCCAGCAAATCGAGGGCGGGCATAATCGCACCCAGGTCGATCAACGTGTTGACGCGATAGAACAGCGTGAAAGCCGGGGCGTTGACGGGCCACGACTGCAGGATGGCGGCCTGGGCTTCCCGTTTTTTTCCGGCGCGGAGGAGCAACTCCACTTCGAGCAGGGGACGCCAGACGGCCGCGGCGGGGTCCGCATTCCCGAGCAGGGCGCGCAACGGGGCGTCATCCTGGGTCCGGCGGGTGGCGAAGCAGAGGGCGCGAATCCAGACATGCGCGTGTTCGCGGTCGGTCAGCACTTCGCTTTGGGCGAGCGTAATGATCCGGGGCATGTCTCCCCGGGGAAGCAGCGCCCGGAACCAGCCCTCTGTGGTGGCCGCACGGCGGGTCGGATGATCCCGGAGCAGCCGTTGGAACATCTCGTCGGACCGCGCCGGTTGGCTGGCTTGGGAGATCTTCGCGAGGGCGAGGCCCGCCTCGTAGTTGCCGGCGGGATCATAGTCGTACGCGCTCGCGAGGTAGAGGATTCCCTCGGGTCGTTTGCCGGCGGTGAAGGCCCGGCTGGCCTGTTCGACAAAGAACCAGCCGCGGGCCTGGCCAACCTTGTGCCAGAGCGGCGGGAGGGCGACGTGCAGGATGCTGATCGGATACCCAATGGTCCGGAGAAAGCCAAACACCGCGATCACCCCGGCGGCATAGAGGGCGAGGGCGGCGCCGCCGTAATAGCGCCCGAACCGGCCCCAGAAAGGTCGCACTTCGGCGGCGTTGACCGAACAACGCAGGCCATCGGCGGTCTCGACGAGCAATGGGCACACGCGCTGGAAACGCTTCTGCCGGTGCCACGACATCGCCGCCTCGCAGCTCGTCTCGTACGCGCGGCCCGAATCGCTGGGCGCCTGACACGGGCACGCGCTTCGGCCCCGACGATACTGGAACCAGGCTTTGCGCGCGTTCCAGTAGATCAGGCCCCACGCCAATCGAAAGATGTCAGCGAACCAGCCAAGCACGCGGCACGCTAGCCGACACCAGGCCGGACCGGCAAATGGAATTGCGGACGCATCTTCGACGGTTGAAACCTTTGACGCCGGCTCCCTTCAAACTTCAGTCATCCCGATGACAACCATGGCTAAATCATTTCTCTTCGTCCTCTTCGCCCTCGTCGCCGCTGCCGGCAATCTCGCCCGCGCCGCCGTGGAAGTCGGCCAGCCCGCCCCGGACTTCACCCTCGTCGATGTTCAGGGCCGGAGCCACAAGCTGTCCGACTACAAGGGCAAGGTCGTGGTGCTCGAATGGGTCAACCCGGAGTGCCCCATCGTCGTGAAGCACTACAACAGCCAGAACATGCAGGGCACGCAGAAGGCCGCCGCCGCCGATGGCGCGATCTGGTTGTCGATCAATTCCGCTGGTTACGAGGGCGCGCAGGGAGACTTCAACGAGGCCGCCGCGGTCGACTGGCAGAAGAAGGTCGGCGCGGTCACCACCGGCTACCTCCGGGATCGGACGAGCAAAGTGGGCCGGCTGTACGGCGCCACGTCCACTCCGCACATGTTCGTGATCAATCGCGAGGGCGTGCTGGTTTACAAAGGGGCCATCGACAGCATTCCGTCCGGCAGCGAGCGCGACATTCCCAAGGCGACCAATTACGTGAAGGCCGCGCTCGAGTCCCTGAAGGCCGGTCAGCCGATCGCGAAGCCGGTCACGCAGGCCTATGGCTGCTCGGTCAAGTTTGGCAGCGGAAGCTGAGGAGATTTTCGATTTTGGATTCTCGATTTTCGATTGGCCCGGAAATCTAGAATCCCCGCGCCCATCTTCTGCGATGGAGGGCGGGTGTCCTCACCCGCCGGGCTTCGTTCCTCAGGGGGAGACGGAAAAGATCTCCGGGTCGATCTCGCCGTCGCTGACGCGCGTCACCGATCCCGTCATCGCGATGGAGAACCCATCGCCGATCTCGATTTGGATTTTTCCGCCCGGCATATGCACCGTGACGTCCCGGTCGACGAGACCGAGCCGGTGGGCGACGGCGGCTGACGCACTCGAACTGCTGCCCGACGCGAGCGTATAGCCGGCGCCGCGTTCCCAGATCTCGATCTGGATGTTGGCGCGGTCGAGGACGCGCAGGAACTGGACGTTGATCTTCCGCGGAAAGGACGGATGCACCTCGAGGCCGGGTCCGTACTGACGGGCGAGATCGGCGGAGATGGCAGGCAGGGGAATCACGCAGTGCGGATTGCCGATGGTGGCCGCACAGAACGTGAATTCGCGATCACCCGAGGTGATTTTCTCGTTCAGAACTTCGCGCGCGGGGCCGGTCACCGGGATGACCTCGCTGCGGAAACTTACCTTGCCCATTTCCACCGTGATTTCGCGGCCGGCGGCCCGGACCACCGAGCGAACGGCCCCCCCGGGTGTCTCGATGCTGAACGGATCTTCGCGCACGCGTCCACCGTCCCAAAGATAGCGGGAGAAAATGCGGAGACCGTTGCCGGATTTTTCTGCTTCGGAGCCGTCGGGGTTGAAAATTCGCAGGCCGAATTCGCAGCGCGAGGACGGCAGCGGGCCCCACAGGATGCCGTCTGAACCCACGCCGAAGTTACGATGACAGAGGGTTCGAATCTGGTCCGGGCTTGGGCCGGACGGCCAGGCCGGATAATCCGCCGGATCAAGCACGAGGTAGTCGTTGCCGAGAGCGTGATATTTGTGGAAGCGCATGCCAGTTGGGAATCTCCCGTCCGGTAGAAAGGCGCACGCGCTTCCGGTTAGAAAGGACGAAGTGATTCGGGTGCTCCGTGGCCGGTGCGCCGGCCGAATCGCTAGCTGGCGGCCGCGACCACCGGCTCCGCGTAGCCGAAGAGCTTCCGAGCCTTGATCGCCGACGCGACCTTGGCCGGAACCATGGTTTCCCACAGGGGATCCCGCTCCTGAATCCGCCGGAGGACGTCGCGGGAAAAGATGCTGAGCACATCGCGATCGAATCCCGCGATGCAATCGAGGTAGTGGTTTTCCAGCAGGTGGGCGTACAAGTTCCGCAGATGCGGCGCGACCTGCACGTTCTTGGCCGTAATCAGCACGTCGGACGAGAAGGCATGCGTGGGCGAGGAACCGGCGGAGGTGCCGCCGCTGCTCTGGAGGTAGCGGTCATAGGTCTCCTGGCGCATCGGATAGATGTAGAGCTTCACGGCTTGCCGGAACATGCGCCCGAACGACTCCAGGATGCCGCCCTCGAGGTGCTCGTAGTACTTCTCGTTGAAGACTTCGAGGAGGTTGCTGATTCCCAGGGTCACCCCGATCATCTCCTTCGTGTACCGGCGGAAGTAGGACGTCAGACGGTAATACTCGGAGTAGTTGGAAATCATCGCCGTGAACCCGAGTTCACCGAGTAGATCGACGCGCGAGAGGAAGTCCTTCGGATCGAGGGTCCCGGCAGACAGGAGGTTGTTCATCGTGATTTCCATGATCACGACGACTTCCTTGCCCTTCACGGCGGGTTCCTGAACGAACTGCGCCGTGGCGCAGTTCAGCATGTCGACATTGACGTGGTTGACCGGCTGAAAGCTGCCACGCTCGACCAGCACGGCGCGGCGATACAGGACTTCCGCTGGCTGCAGCACCTGACCCTCGGGCCCGAACATCACGGCGTTGGTCAGTCCGAATTGGACGAGGTGGAGCGACATCAGCCGGTTGTCCACCGAGGTGAAGGCCGGACCGGAGAACTTGAGCATGTCGACCTCGAGCCGTTGCACGCCGAGATTGTCGACGAGCGACTGGATGAATCGCTCCGGGTCGTCGCGATAATAGAACGCGGCGTAGATCAGGTTGGTGCCCGCGATGCCCAGGGCGTCCTGTTGCAGGACGTTTTCCTTGTCCCACATCCGGACGTGCAGGACGACTTCACTGGGCGCGCCGCCGGGTTCCGACTGAAAGCGCACGCCGAGCCAGCCATGGGCCTCGTTGCCCTTGTAGCCTTTGGTGGCAACGGTGTTGGCAAAGACGAAGAACGTGCTGCGATCTCCGCGCGTGTGGGCCAGCCGCTCCAGGAGCAACTGGTACTCGTGGTTGAGCATGAGGGCGAGGCGCTCCTCCGACACGTAGCGCGCCGCCTTGCCGTAGATGGCGTCGCTGAATGCCATGTCGTAGGCGGAGATGGTCTTTGCCACGGTCCGGGAGGCACCCCCGGCTTGGAAGAAGATGCGCGCGACCTCCTGGCCCGCGCCGATTTCGGCAAACGTCCCGTACTTGGCCTCATCGAGGTTGATCGTGAGTGCCTTCCGGTTCGTGGTCAGCAACTCGTTCTTTTCGCTCATGGTCAGATGGAAATGATGTCGGCGTAAGTGCGCGGCGCAACTGGATCGTACTCTTGGGCGCGCACGAGGCACGCCCCTCCGAAAGGCAGTAGGGGCGCGGCTCGTCCGCGCCCGACGGGCGGCTGCCGGTCGTCGCCCCGCCGTGTAGCAGGATTCGCTCCACGTCGGGCGCGAACGCACCGGCGCGCGAGGCGAAGGGAAGGCTTTCGACTGGTGGAACCGACAAAACGCAGTAGCTTCCGCGCTGCCGTATGAAGAATTTTTTCACGTCAATGCTGGGCTCGCTGGTGGCCCTCGCGGTCTTCACCGGTGGCTGCGTGGTTTTGCTCTTTGGCACCCTGGCCGTTCTGGCCTCGCTGGGCGGCGGCGAGCGGGCCGCGCCCACGTTCGAGCGCGGGTCGTATCTCGTTTTTGACCTTTCCGCCAATATCTCCGACGCGCCGCCCTCGGTGGATCTGGGGTCGTTCGGCGGTCACACCGACACGCTGCAATTGCGGGCCATCACCCACGCCTTGCGCGCCGCCGCGGCCGACAACCGCATTGCCGGTGTCTTCGTGGCGGGCGAACTCACCCCTTCGGCCTTCGGCTCCGGCTATGCCGCGCTGCGCGAGGTCCGCGAGGCGTTGCTCGACTTCCGCGCCTCCGGCAAGCCGATCACCGCCTACCTCACTTACGCGACCACCAAGAGTTACTACATCGCTTCGGCAGCGACGGATTTGGTCATCGATCCCTATGGCATGATCCTGATGCCCGGCCTGGCGAGCGAACCCGCGTTCTTCGCGGGCGCCTTTGAAAAGTACGGTGTCAATGTGCAGGTCACCCGCGTCGGAAAGTACAAGTCCGCGGTCGAGCCGTTCATCCGCCGGGAAATGAGCCCGGAGAACCGCGAGGAAATCCAGGCTTTGCTGGCCGATCTGTGGAACGGCATTCTGTCCGATATCGCGCCGTCGCGCGGGCTGACGCCCGACAAGATTCAAGCCACCGTGGATAGCGAGGGTTTGATTCGGGCTGAGGCGGCGACCGCGAGCCACCTGGTGGATCGGGCAGCCTATCGGGATCAGGTTTACGATGCCCTGAAACTGAAGACCGGACGGGAGGGCTCCGAGCGGCCTTTCAAACAAGTGGCGATCGCGGACTACGCGCGCATTGCGAAGGATCTGGCCGAGCCCGCCGGAGCGGAAACGAGCACGGGTCGCGGACGCGGGCGGATCGCCGTGGTTTATGCCGAGGGCGAGATTGTCGACGGCGAGGGCGACACGGGCGAAGTGGGCGGCACCTCCTTCTCGCGGGAACTGCGCAAGCTGCGTCAGGACGACGACGTGAAGGCGATCGTGCTGCGCGTGAACAGCCCGGGCGGCAGCGCCTTTGCCTCCGAAGTCATTCAACGGGAAGTGCGGCTGATCAAGAAGTCGAAGCCGGTGATCATCTCGATGGGGACGTACGCGGCGTCGGGCGGCTACTGGATCGCAGCTTATGGTGATCGGATCTTTGCCGAACCCACGACGATCACCGGATCGATCGGCGTCTTCGGCATCCAGTTCGACGTGCAGAAGCTCGCAAACAATTTTGGGGTGACCTTCGACAGCGTGAAGACGGGCAAATTTGCCGACGCCCTGACGGTCTCAAGGCCGAAGACGGCGGAGGAGCTCGCAGTTTTCCAGCGGATGGTCGATTGGATCTACCATGAGTTCGTCGGGAAGGTGGCCGAGGGACGAAAACTCACTCGCGAGGCCGTGGAGGAAATCGCCCAGGGGCGCGTCTGGTCGGGCGCGGAGGCCCAGAAGCTCGGACTGGTGGACGAGCTTGGCGGGCTCGATGCCGCGATCGTTTATGCCGCGCATCAGGCGGGACTCGCCGCGCCGTATCGGTTGATCGAATATCCGCGGCGCAAGGACCTCCTCGAGGCGATTCAGGAGTTCGTGGAGCGGAATGCGCCGCGTTACGCGCGTTCGCAGTCGGGGCTCAGCGGACAGATCGCCGGCCGCATCGAGCAGGAGTTGAAGGCGCTGAATGCCTTCCGCGATCCGCGTGGCGTCTATGCGCGCCTGCCCATCAATCTTTCCATTCGCTGATCAATTCCATGGCTCAATCCCACACTCTCTCGCGGGCGGTTCCCGCCACCGTCATTCCCGCCGGACATCCCGTAGTCCTGGCGGCCGGATCCGAGGTCTTCATCACGCAGACGCTGGGAGGGAATGTCACGGTGCGCACGGAGCAGGGGCTCCTCCGCATTGCCCGCGAAAACGCCGACGCCATCCAAGGCTATGCACCCGCGGGCGAAGCGACCCCCTCGGTGGGCGGGGAGTTCAGCGAACAGGCCGTCTGGGACGCCCTGCGCACCTGCTTCGATCCCGAGATTCCCGTCAACATCGTGGATCTTGGATTGGTCTATGATCTCTCGATCGAGCCGGCCTCCGCCGGTCGCAGTGCGGTCGAAGTGAAGATGACTCTCACGGCCCCGGGTTGCGGCATGGGCCCGGTCATCGCCGAGGACGCCCGCCAGAAGATCGCCGCGTTGCCGAGCGTCGAGCAGGCGAAGGTCCATATCGTCTGGGATCCGCAATGGACGCCGCAGATGATTTCGCCCGCGGGACGAAAGATTCTCGGGCTCGAGTAGCCGTCGCTCAGGCGACGATCGTTTCGAGGGAGCAGCCGTCCGCCGATGCGGAAGGCGCTTCGCAATTGGGGCGGGCGATGACTCCAGGATAGGGCTCGGGGGCAAACTCGCGGTCCGGCTCGGCCAGCAGGTGACGATCGCAGACGGCAAAGAGTTCGGCCTCGGTTTCAGTCCGGCGCATGTCGTGCAGGAAGGCGCCGGCGGGATCGACGCCTTGACCGACGAAATTGAGGTACTTCTTCATCTTGTTCACGTGGTACCGGCCCGCGAACTCCGGAGTCTGCGTCGCCCGATACAGGCGCTCCACGTATTCGCGCACGTGGGCCAGGCTGATGCGATCAACCGGCTCACCGGCGAATTGCTGGCGGCACTGGCGGAAAATCCACGGATTGCGGATGGCGTGGCGCCCGATCATCACGCCCGCGGCCTGGGTCTGCGCGAGCACGGACGACGCGCGCGGAGCCGAGAGGATGTTGCCGTTCGCGAGGACCGGGCACCGGACCCGCGCCGCGGCGTGGCCGATCAGGTCGTAGTGCACCTCGGACCGGTACATCTCCTTCACCGTCCGGCCATGCACGCTGAGCAAATCGACGTCGTGCTCGTTCATGAGATCGAGGAGGCGGTCGAAATGGGACCAGTCGTCGAAGCCGACGCGCATCTTGACCGTGAAGAGCCCGGGCACGGCGGCACGGAGCGCGGCGAGAATCTCGCCCACTTTGGCCGGCTCGCGGAGCAGTCCGCCGCCGACGTTCTTCTTGTAGACCTTGGGCGCAGGGCAGCCGAGGTTGAGATCGATGCCCGCGACGTTGTGTCGCAGGAGTTCCTCCACCGTCCGGGTCAGGTGCGACAGGTCTTCACCGATGAGTTGGGCAAAGACCGGCCGGCCTGTCTGGTTCTCGTCGATCGAGCGCAGGATGTGTCGCTCCGGGCGGGATTGCGAATGGACGCGGAAAAACTCGGTGAAGAAATAGTCCGGCGCCCCGTAGTGGGAAATGACGCCCATGAACGCGAGGTCAGTGACGTCCTGCATCGGCGCCAGCGCCGTGAGCGGCCCACCGGCTTGCTGGCCGGGAGGAAGGAGAGGCTGGGGGGGCGACATGCCGGAGGAGGCGGAACGGAACGCGGAGACAGCCGTGGGTTCAGGGCTGCTCTTCCTCTTCGTCGGATTCCTCTGCCTGCTGTTTCAGCACCTTGTCGAGGATCTCGCTCATGTCGTCCACGCCATCGAAGACCGCCCGGGCGACGTAAATGGGCCGCTTCTGCTGGAGCGCGAGGACGATCGAGTCGCTCGGGCGGGCGTCGAGCTCCACGATTTTCTTGCCAAGTTCATTGTCCATCCGGAGCAGGATGCGCGCAAAAAATGTTCCTTCGCGGGCGTCATTGACGACGACGTGATCAATCTGCGCGCCGAGGCCGAGCAACATGCTGCCGATCAAATCATGCGTCAGCGGCCGGTCTTTTTTGACGCCACTCAGGGTCATCTGGATCGCGTTGCCGACGGAGTGATCGACGTAAATCACGAACGTCTTCTCCTCGTTGCCGAGGAAAACGGCGCAACCGTTGCTGGTTGGCATCACGCCCTTGATCGTGGCGACGACGACGTCGTTTGACATGGGCTCGACAGTGGAGCCATCCGTTCAGCCGCGCAAGCGGCGAGGGGCGGGAAATCCGGCGGGGAGTCCGGCGTGAGTCGCCCGGCTCACTCGAAGCCGAAGAGAGCGATTTTCCACTCTTTCGCCCGCTGGAGCACGGCCGGCTTGTCGAGGATCAGAACTTTGCCGGCTTCGAGCGCCGCGGCGCCCATGCCGGCTTCGTGCATCGCCTCCAGGGTGCGGAGGCCGAAGCAAGGCACGTCGAAGCGCCAGTCCTGCCGGCTCTTGACCGTCTTCACGAAGAGAGCGTCGTCGGTCTTGAAACTGCCGGCGCGCCGCAGCATCTCGTCCGTCCCCTCGAAGGCTTCGACGGCGAGCACCGTCCCGTGGCGAACGACGCAGCCCTGACCGATATCCAGTCGCGCACATTCCCGCGCGATTTGGACACCGTGGTGCAGGTATTCGTCCTCGATGGGAAAACGACCCCCGGTCATCGCCCCGGCGGTTGCGAGGTGTTCGTCGACGAACGCCCTCGCGTCGAGGAGTCGAACATCGATCTCCTCAATCTCGCGGGCAATGGCGCCGAAGATCGTCTCGGCGTTCCTTCGCTTGAGCGAAAGGAGGATACGGGTCGCCTTGAAGTCGGGATGCAGGCCCTTGAACAGACGGCGGGGCGTGATTTGTCCCGCCATCAGGGCGCTCGCCGCCCGGAATTCCTTCAAGGCCTCCAGCATGTGTCCCACCTGGCCGACCTTGATCATCCGGCGATCGGCGGGCGCAAAGGAGGCCACGAGTTCGGCGCTGGTCTCCTCCTCGAAGGCCACCAGCCGTACGGGAACGCCCGCGGCGCGCGCCCGCGTGGCCACCAGCATCGGATAGATCCCCTG